>JAQSDT010000634.1 GCA_029946075.1 bacterium
GCTGCCGTTCAACAACCGCGCGCATGCCCCGATCAGCCTGACCGGATTGCTGGCGCCGTTCGAAAGCGACCTCGGCACCATCAAGGACTTCAAGGTGACGTCGTGGCGCTATCTGCACCGGCCGCAGAAATTCGTCCCGCGCGCGCTCCGCAAGCTCGCGCTCGCACGCGGCCTGATGGTCTATGAGGGATTGCGATAGCCGAGCCCTTCAAGCGGCGCGATCTCGCCTGAGCCTTCCGCTCAGCCGCCGGTAAATACCGCCGCGCGCTTTTCGAGGAAAGCATTGCGCCCTTCCAGCGCGTCGGCGCTCAGGCGAATTTTCGCCTGCGTCTCGATCTCGCTGCGGAACTGATCGGCATAACCAGCATGTTCGCTCTCGTCGATCAGGCGGCGCGTGGCGACCAGTGCGCGCGTCGGACCGCTGGCGAGCTTGCGCGCCAGCGCCAGCGCGCCGTCGTGCAAGCCCGCATCGTCGAACACTTCGCGGACCAGTCCCCACTCCTTCGCCAGATCGGCAGTGAGCGGCTCGTTGGTCATCATCAGTTCGAGCGCGCGCTGACGGCCGACGAGCCGCGGCAGCAGCCAGGTCGAGCCGAGATCGGGCACCAGTGCGATGCGGCTGAACACCTGGATGAAGCGCGCCGAGCGCGCCGCGACGATCATGTCGCCGGCCATGGCCAGGCTGAACCCGCCGCCGGCCGCGACGCCGTTGACCGCGACCACGATCGGTACCCGGCACTCGCGCATCGCCTTGAAGGCCGGCCAGTAGAACTTCATCACCCCGGCCGCGATGTCGTCGCCGAGGATCTGCGCGGCCTTGAGGTTCTGGCCGGAACAGAAGCCGCGGCCGGCGCCGGTCAGCACCACCGCCCGCACCTTCGGGTCGGCATCGATCTCGCCGATGGCGACTGCAAGATCGCCCAGCAAATCGGGGGTCATCGCATTCAGGCTGGCCGGCTCGTCCAATGTCAGCACGGCGACGGTATCGGCGCGCTCCCGCTTCACTCCCGGCATCTCGTTCTCCCTCGATCGTTGTTCTTGGCCGGCCCGGCGGGCGCGGCAATAACCCTAATGGTACTGAAACAACGCAGCCAAGAACAATCGCCTTGTGCGGACTTGACCGAAAACTGTGTTCGCAGAGATACTTGGCCGATTGGAAGCGAGTGATGTTTGAGATCGGCATTTTCAGCGTAATCGTCCTGGCGATTTCCTATTGGGCGGTCCTGTGGGTGATGGGACGGCGCGAGGACGTGTTGCACGGCGAGTTCGTCAAGAAAGGCGAACCGCCAACTCAGGCCAAAGCCGACGAGGCCGGGCGCCCCAACTTCCCGGCGCGCCCGGTTCAGGCAAGGCTCCCCGAACGGACGGTTGAAGCAGCACCAGCGCAGCCGGCATTCCGGCAGGAGCGGCTGGACTCGCTGCTCAACACGATCAAGCAGGATCTCAACCAGCTCGTGCAGAAGTAGCCGCAGCTTCACGAGCGAGTTGCGCGCGCCCTGCGGGCCTGTTCCGGCAGCGCCTTTGCCGGATGGACCGGCAGCCTGACGACCGCGCTCAACTTCGACAGCCGCGATCCACATTGCGCACAGCTCCCGCAACCGCCGATAACCACTCGTTAACCCTGTCCGCCGTAGGGTCTGGATGACGCCGAAGACCGGCTGTCTGGTGGCGAAGATGTCGTTTGCGCAAAAGAAAACAACCACGGTACCGTCCGCGCAGGAGCGACGGCGCTTTCAGCGCGTCAAGGTTCACCTGCTCGGCCGCTACATGCTGCCGGATCGCCGCGAATTTCCTTGCCAGATTATTAACATGTCCCCGGGCGGCCTCGCTTTGCTCGCCCCCGGCATCGGCAATGTCGGCGACCGCGTGATCGCCTATCTCGACCACATCGGCCGCGTCGAGGGCAAGATCACCCGCATCATCGACAACGGCTTCGCCATGACGGTGGGCGCGACCGCGCGCAAGCGCGACAAGCTCGCCGCCCAGCTGACCTGGCTCGCCAACCGCGACATCCTCAACCTGCCGGAAGATCGTCGCCACGACCGTATCGTGCCGCGCAACCCGATCGCGCTGATGACGCTTGAGGACGGCAGCAAGATGACCTGCCGCATTATCGACCTGTCGCTGTCGGGCGCCGCGATCGCCGCGGAAAACCGCCCGCCGCTGAAATCGCTGGTCATGCTGGGCAAGGTTCAGTCCCGCGTGGTGCGAAACCTCGAGGAAGGCTTCGCGCTGGAGTTCGTCCACGAGCAGGTCGGCGAGACGCTCGAAGACGCGGTTACCGCGCGGTAAAGCGCAAACACCCCTCAAACACCCCTTTTCAGGCCTTCCAAGGCGGCACCCGCATGTCCGGTTGCCGCCTCGGGTGCGTTTGACGGCTGCAGAACGCGGTAAACGCGACAGGCTTTATGCCGAATTCCCCCACTGCCACAGCGCCTGCCCGGTTAATGCGTAAAATTTGAATCAATTGCAGTTGTTTCAAATTTTAGTCGAATTCGATTCAAGTATAGATCGAATTTTCCGCGAATTTTACTTGTATTCGCGTCAAATGTACTTGGCTGACTTAGCAGCGGCGCAAATCCTTTGTGCGAAACATGGTCCCAACAAGAAACGGGGGCCACAATGTTGTTTCGGGGACAGGGGAAGGGATTGGCGATCGCCGCCATCCTGTTGGGAGTGAGTTTCTCTGCGAGCGTGTCGGCGAAAGCCGGTGACACGCTCTATGCCAGCCTCGGCGACACCACGCGTTCGCCGATCGGATGGGTCGAATTCTGCGCCGAGAATCCGGGCGATTGCCGGGGCGGCGCGTCACAGCCCCGCGACATCGTGATGTCGCAGACGGCGTGGCGGGATTTGCTGCGGGTCAACAAGTGGGTCAACGAGACCATCAAGCCGATCACCGACATGGATCATTGGGGTGTGATCGAAAAATGGTCGTTGCCGACGGACGGCTACGGTGACTGCGAGGACTATGTGCTTCTCAAGCGCAAGATGCTGATCGACGCCGGATGGCCGCGCGAAGCGCTGCTGATCACGGTGGTGCGCGACAAGAAGGGTGAAGGCCACGCAGTGCTGACGGTGAAATCAGACAAGGGCGAGTTCGTTCTCGACAACCAGAACGAAAACGTCCTGGCGTGGACCGAGACCGGTTACCGCTTCGTCAAGCGTCAGTCGCAGAGCGATCCCAATGTCTGGGTCTCGCTCGGTGACAACCGCCCGGCGATGGCCACCGCTTCGTCACGCGATCGATAAGACAACAAGGATTTACGAACCCACGACCCGGTCGTATCCCCACCCCTCCCCGTCCCAGACCGGATCGCGCGCGGCCAGCCTTCCCCCAAAGGCTGGCCGCAACCTTTTTGGCGCTCGCGCGACCAATGAGCGTGCCGTCATCTCCGGGGAAAGCCAGTGACCGAAATCGACGCGATCCGCGCGCTGCTGTCGTCACAGCCGCGTCCGGTCGGATGGGCGCAGCGGCGCGCGCGTCTCGACGAGGTCGGATCGACCTGGCCACCTGCTCCAGACGTTGCCTGCACGCCGGTCGATTGCGATGGCGTCGCCGGCGAATGGTCGCTGGCACCCGGCAGCGCGACATCGCGCGTGCTGCTGTACTTCCACGGCGGCGGATATTGCTCGGGCTCGATCGTCAGCCACCGGCGCCTCGTGACGGAAGCAGGTCGTGCCGCAGGCCTCCGTACGCTCGCGATCGAGTACCGCCGCGCGCCCGAACATCCCTATCCCGCCGCGCATGAAGACGCGCTGAGCGCGTGGCGTTTCCTGCGCAGGCAGGGCATTGCAGCCGCAAGCATCGCCGTCGGTGGCGACAGCGCCGGTGGCAATCTGACGCTCGGGCTGATCAACCGCCTGCGCGCGGCCGGCGAGGATCTGCCGGCCTGCGCGTGGCTGATCTCGCCCTGGACCGACCTGACGATTTCCGGCGCGACGCTGGCGACCAGGGACGCGGTCGATCCGCTGATCCACACGGCGTATCTGACCGAGCTTGCGGACGCCTATGCGCCGCCTCCGGTCGATCGCCGCAATCCGATGATCTCGCCGCTGTTCGCCGACTTCAACGGGTTTCCGCCGATCCTGATCCAGGTCGGCTCGGCCGAGACGTTGCTGGCGGACGCGACACGGCTGGCCGAGGCGGCTGGCGCCGCCGATGTCGACGTGACGCTGCAGGTGTGGCCGCACATGATCCATGCCTGGCCGGTCTGGAATGCCCGGCTGGAGGCCGGTCGCCGGGCGTTGACGGATGCCGGGCAATTCATGCAGGCGCGCGTATTCGACCGTGAATCGCCCCGAAAAAGCCCGATTTCGTGAGGTTTTTCCCGCAATTCACGCAAGACCGGCAAATCGCGGGTTTTAGCCCGGTTCCGGGTGTGCTAATTGGGTGACATTGAAATCACGTCCGGATTTGAGGTCGCATGATCGAACACGCCCACCGGAGTGCCAGCCCGATCGCAAGGTTCGGCGGACAGCCGATTGCGATGGCCGCTGCAGCTCTTGTCCTCGTCGTGTTGGGCGTAGGCTCCATCGCCGTGTGGCGGAGCTATACCGGCAATGCGCCCGAGACCGATCGTGTCGTCGCGACCCGGCAATTGCAGGCACGTACCGCCCAAGCATCCGAGCAACTGGTCGAGAAGACCAAGGGTCTGGAAGCAACCCAGCAGGAATCGATCGACCAGCTTCAGATGGTCCAGGACCAGCTCCTGACCGTTCGCCGCCTGCTGGCGGCCCAGCAGGCCGATACGAGGAAGTTGTCCGAACAGGTGACGACCCTGACCGAGTCGATTGACGGGCTCCGGCAGTCCTTTGCCAGCGCCCAGACCTCCGAACCGGCCGCCCCGCAGGTCAACCGCAAGCGGTCGGCCAAGGGCAAATCGCACGGGGTCAAGAAGGCCAACCGCTCGCGCGGCAAGTCGCGCGCCTGACGCAGGCAGACCCGGCGACGCCCCGGGGCGCGGTCACCCTGGCCGCTCCCGGTGCCGCCCTGCCAACTTTTCCCGATCGAGTGTGAACTGCTTCACATATGCCCGTACGAATCCCGGGCATCCTGCAGTTCACCGGATGGCGTGAGCCGATTTCAATGTCCGGGGCTGGCAAGGTCGTTGACGGTATACTGCGTCGACGGCCTTGTTTTTTGTGCCGGCTTTTGCCGCTGCAGAATGACGGCACCACGCGCGCAGGCGCGCAGGCTGTTCCGCCGGCCATCAACCGGCATCGCAGGAACATCGCTGTCGCTATCGCGCGTGATCGCCGCGGCGCGTCGGCTTCGACATCGTCTGCTCGATCTCCCAGATCAACCAGACAATGGCCGCGCCAAGACCGACCACGATACCGAGGAACAGCAAGGTCAATTCAGGGGGTGTGAGCATGTTCAGCATCCCCCACGGCGATGCAATCGGTATACCCGCCGACCGGATCAAAACGCGACCCTGCCATGACAAACACCGGGGCGATGCCGTTCATCCGCCGGCATCGCATCAACCTGTTCGACGACCGGGCGGTTGACGCTCGAGCGGCGCGCCGCAAGTGCGGCCGGTGTCTCGCTTCAGCCGATCTTCTTCATGCCCTTTTTGAAGCGCGGTCCGTTGAGCGCATAGAACTTCGCAGCGCTCCCCATCGCCGTCACCTGCTCGGGCGTCAGCGTGCGCACGACGCGCGCGGGCGAGCCGATGATGAGCGAGTATTCCGGATATTCCTTGCCCTCGGTGATGACAGAGCCCGCGCCGACGATGCTGCCGCGGCGGATCCGCGCGCCGTTCATCACGATCGAACCCATGCCGACCAGCGCGCCGTCTTCGAGCGTGCAGCCGTGCAGGATGACGTTGTGGCCGACGGTGCAGTTCTTGCCGATCGTGAGCGGATAGCCGCGGTCGGTATGACAGGTCGAATTGTCCTGCACGTTGGAGCCTTCGCCGATCTCGATCCACTCATTGTCGCCGCGCAAGACCGCGCCGAACCATACGCTGGCGGAATCGAGCAGGCGCACCTTGCCGATCACATCGGCGGTATCCGCGATGAAATAATTTCCGTTCGCGGGGAGCTCGGGTCCCTGCCCGTCGAGTTCGTAGATCGCCATAACAAAAAGGTCTCCGTTCGCGGAGACCTTGGCATAGCCGCTGGCGCGGGATCAAGCGAGGCGGCAGCGGCCTGTCAGACCAGCACGCCCGCGGCGCGCAGCGTCATCAGGAAAAACGTGCCGGACATCAGGCTCCAGAAGCCTGCGAGCACGGTCGCCATCATCACGAACTCGAAGCGGCGGCGCTCGATCCTGGCGCCGCGCAGCGTGTTGCGCATGATGATGAAGGGCGCGGCGAACACCAGGAACGGCACGGCTGCAAATGTCTTCGGCGCCACGCCTTCGCCGAGCAGTCCGAACCCCGCCGGCCGCTGCGCCATCGCCTGATAACCGCTCGCCAGCGCGCCCGCGAGCGAGAAGCCGATGAACAGGGAGAACAGGGAATTCAACGCATCGGGTGACATGGACACATCCGCTACTCAACAAACCGCGCGCATTGCTGTCGCAAAATTGGCAGCCGGCCGCCACCGTATCCTTAAAGAAAGGTTAACACGTGGGGATCGAACCGCCGTTTGCGCATGGCTCGCGGCGCGGCGAGTCCGGTGAAATCATGCGGAAATTCACCTGTCCGTGGCATATTCGCGGAGTGATTCGTACCGTTGATCCCTCCGACGTCCAGCCATGACCTTGCTCTCGACGGCCCAGCACATCGCACGCGACACGCGCAAGGATCCGCGATCGCACATGATCCTGATCGTGGTCGCGGCCATCATCGCCGCCGGCGCGATCGCGCTGGTCGCCTATCTGCTGTGGCCGACCTGGGGAACCGGTTCGGCAAGCGCGCCTTCGCGCATGCCGGTCAGCGTCGGTTCCACGCTGTTCAACGTGCCGACCGCCGCGATCCGCCGAAAGATCCAGCGCCACTCCGGTCCGCAGGAGCGCGTCGATCTCAGTTTCCTGTTCCCGTCGCTCGAAGCGCCGGAAGCGCCGAAGCACATGAGCGCCGATACGGTCGACGACAGGGTGCAGCCGATCGACCGGATCTTCCTGTCGATATCGGCCCATCACGATGCGCTGGCGCCCGACATGCGGGTCCGCACCATCTATCCGCGCTATCTCGACCAGGCGGCAACGCCCGTCGACGACGGCCTGGCGATGCGCGTGTTTCGCGACGGCTCACCCTATGCCAACGAGGATTTGTTCTCGGCCGCCTCGCCCGCCCTCAACACGCGCTGCACGCGCGATGGACTGACACCCGGCATGTGCCTGAGCGAGGTCCGCATCGACGGCGCCGACCTCACCTTCCGCTTTCCGCGGAGCTGGCTGTCGCAATGGCGCGATGTCGCCACTGCGATGAGCCGTTTGACGGCCCAGATGCGCGGGCCGAAGAGCCAGTAAAGGCTCAACCGAGATCGGCCAGGTCTTCCTCGAGGATCGCCATCTGGAACTGGAACGAACGATCGTCGTCCTCGTCATCGACGAACAGCACGCCGATGAATTCCTCGCCGATATAGACCTCCGCCGAGTCGTCTTTCTTGGGACGCGGCACGACGCGGATCTTGGGATTGCCGAATATACGCTTGAGATAAGCGTCGAGCTTCCTGACTTCCTGAACGTCCACGGCGGTCTCCAATCGGATTCTTTTCAATTTCCGAAGGGTTTTTAGGCCGAGACGGCGCGAACCGCCAGAGCCTTTTCGGCTCCGACGGCATCAGAGCCGCCGCTTTTACGTGCTATTTCAACGCCGGAAATCACAGCCCGATGGCGTTGATCATCTGATCCATGGTGCGCGACGGCTCGGCGCAGCCGGCTTCTCCGACGATCTTGGCGGGCACGCCCGCGACCGTGACGTTGTGCGGCACGGGCTTGACCACCACGGAGCCCGCCGCGATGCGCGCACAATGGCCGATCTCGATATTGCCGAGAATTTTCGCACCTGCCCCGATCAGCACGCCGCGACGAATCTTGGGGTGACGATCCTCGTTCTCCTTGCCGGTGCCGCCGAGCGTCACGCCGTGCAGGATCGAAACGTCGTCATCGATCACAGCGGTTTCGCCGCAGACGAAGCCGGTCGCGTGATCGAGGAAGATACCGCGGCCGATGATGGCGGCCGGATTGATGTCGGTCTGGAACACCGCCGACGAGCGGCTCTGCAGATAGAAGGCGAAATCCTTGCGGCCCTTCTTGTAGAGCCAGTGCGCCAGACGATGGGTCTGCAGCGCATGAAAACCCTTGAAGTAGAGCAAGGGGTCGATGAAGCGCGAGGTTGCGGGGTCGCGGTCGTAGACGGCGACGAGATCGGCCCGGAACGCATTGCCCATATCGGGCTCGTCGCGCAACGCCTCGTCGAAGGTCTGGCGGATCAGATCGCCGGACAGTGCCGAATGATCGAGCCGTTCGGCGATCCGGTGCACCACCGAAGCTTCCAGGCGATCGTGATGCAGTACGGTCGAATAGATGAAGGACGCCAGTTCCGGCTCGCGCCGGACGATATCCTCCGCCTCGCTGCGCACGCGATCCCAGATCGGATCGAGTGCGGCCAGTTTTGAACCCTGCGGATTGACCTGATGCATTGCCATGGGGCTCTCGCAAATTCGCTTGTCTGATGGGTATAATAGCATGACGGACGGGCTTTTGTCCCGGGAGGCGGACGGCACGGTAAACCCCGGCCGAATGCCCCAAGGTCGTTTCAAGGTGGTCAGCGATTGACGGAAATCAAGGCAGGCAGCGTCCAACTATAGATGAATTTCGGCCGGGCCGGCGTTCCCGGCATGCTGGCCACAAACGGGGGGAAGCCACATCACCACTCAGATATTGAGGGCGCGCGTTACCGATTCTCGGTCGGCCTGGGTCGCGGCCATTGCCATCCCATTGATGTTGCTGGGTCCGGCCCTGTGGAACGGCTATCCGCTGCTCCAGTGGGATACCGGCGGCTATCTGGCGCGCTGGTACGAGGGCTACCTCGTCCCCAGCCGCTCGACCACGTTCGGTCTCTATTTGCATTTCGGCGAAACCACCGCGTTCTGGATCAATCTCGGGTTCCAGGCGCTGGCGACGCTATGGGTGCTGCAGCTTGCGCTGCGCGTACTCGGCATGGGCCAGCCGATGCGGCTGCTCGCGATCAGCCTGGCGCTGGCGGTCACCACGTCGCTGCCGTGGCTGGTGAGCATCCTCCTCACCGACATCTTCGCCGGATTGTCCGTGTTCACGCTGTACATTCTGGTGGTGCATGGCAAGCGTACCTCGACGGCCGAGAAGTGCCTTCTGTTCGCACTGACGGCCTTCGCCGCATCGACGCACAGCGCGACGCTCGCCGTTCTGCTCGGTCTATGCTGCGTCGGCTGGATGGCACACCCATTCCTGCGCAGCCGGTTGCCCGTCGCCGGGCTGGCGCAAGCGAGCCTTTCGCTCGTCGCGGGCGCCGTGGCGTTGCTGGCGGCGAATTTTGCGCTGTCGGGACAGGTGGCCTGGACGCCCGGCGGCTATGGCGTAGCGTTCGGACGAATGCTGCAGGATGGCATCGTCAAGCGCTATCTGAACGACCACTGCCCGCAGGAGAAACTGAAGCTCTGTCCGTATCGCAACCAGCTTCCGGTAACGGCCGATCAGTTCCTGTGGGGGCATGGCTTGTTCAACATGCTCGGCCGCTTCAAGGGATTGAACGACGAGATGAGTCACATCGTGCTGCGCTCGCTGGCCGAATATCCGGCGATGCAAGCCAAGGCAGCGCTGACGGGGACGGCGCGACAACTGACGCTTGCCGGCACCGGCGAAGGCACCGACGGCTGGCTCGGCCACACCTACGGAATCATCGAGCGCTACATTCCGGAGCAGCTGAAGCCGATGCGCGCAGCCCAGCAGCAGCGCTGGCATTTCGACTTCACCGCGATCAACACGCTGCACGTCCCGGTCGCGCTCAGCTCGATGCTGCTGGCCGCGATCCTGTTCGGCCACGGCTTGTGGCGACGGCAGCTGGATGACATCACGCTCCTCGCCGGCACGGTTTCGTTCGCCGTGCTCGGCAACGCCTTCATTTGCGCGGTGATTTCAGGACCGCATGACCGCTACGGCGCACGGATGGCGTGGCTTGCAACCGCGGTGGTCCTGATCGCGGCGTACCGGCGTTTCACCGGCGAAGAACCGCCGCGCGAGCCCTCACTGCCGTCGTGACAGGAAATCGGTGACGCCGGTCTTGTAGACCTTGTCGCCGACCGCCCGCATGTGATCGCGGTTCGGAATATCGAGCACCTCGGCGCCGGGAATGACGTGCCCGAGCGCCTGCGCCGAGCCTGCGATCTCGTCCTTGCCGCCGACCGCGATCAGCACCGGCACGTGAATGCCGGCGGCCTCCTCGGCCGTCATCAAGCGGCGCGAGCCACGCAGACACGCGGCGAGCGCGCGGCGGTCCGATCGCGTCTGATCGGCGAAAGCGCGAAACGTGCGGCCGACGGGATCGGTGACATCTTCCAGCGACGGCGCTTCGAGCGCGCTGGCCACATTCTCGCCGGGGCCGCCGCCCTCGATCAGTCCGATGCCGATGCCGCCGAGGATCGCCGAGCGCAGCCGGTGCGGCTGTTCGCGCGCGAGCACGGCGGTCATCCGCGAACCCAGCGAATAGCCCATGATATCGGCGCGATCGATTTGCAGATGGTCCATCAACGCAATGACGTCGCCCGCCATCACGGCGATTTCGTACTGCGCGGAATCGTAGAGCTTCGCGGAATCGCCATGGCCGCGATTGTCGAGCGCGATGACGCGGCGGCCGTCTTTCCTCAAATCGGATACCCAGGTCGGATAGATCCAGTTGACGCTCTTGCTGGAGGCAAAACCGTGCACCAGCAGGATCGGATCGCCCTCGCCTTCGTCGAGATAGGCAATTTCAACAGCGCCGTTGTGAAAACTCGGCATCATCAGTTCCGTCTATCGGGGGATCGGAATGGGCGATCTTGCAATGGCTGCAAGTTTAGCCGGGCGCGAGCGCGCCCGCCAGTACCGGCATCTGCGGCGAACGGGTCGCCGCCAATGCCCGGCGTAAACGCCGCGCCTTTCTGCGGCGTAGATATGCTTCCGTGGCCCGCTCGGTGGTTGCCTTGATCGACGACAGGAATCCGAACAGCGCGAGCAGTGCGCCGAACACCCACATCGTCAGATTGAAGCTGCCGGCCGCCAGCAGCAGCGCACCGCGGCCTAGCAATTTCAGGATCGCACGGGTCTGCCCGCCCTTCGCTTCGGCAAGCCTGGCCGCGCGCGCGACGTCCCTGGGTCCTTGCGCGATGCGCAGCGTGTCCAGCGCGCCGCGCGTGCCGGCGCTTTCACCGACGCGGCCGACGTCCTTGGCCAGCCGCACCAGCGCGCCTGCCCGCTCGGCCCGGAACGCCGCCTTGATCGCGTTGACGGTTTCGCCCGGCCGCAGCACCGAGCCTTTGACCACCGCCTGCTGCAGCATCGGCGCATCGACGATCTCGCGCGCCGACCGGCCCGCCCACATCGTCAGTCCCTCGCCGAGCCGGCCGACCTTGCGGGCGTCCTTGACCATGGTGAGGCCGGCGCGCACCGGCACAGCGCCGCCGATCGAGACGTAGGTGGCCGCGGTCACGGCAAGCCCCGCCGCCGCCAGTCCCAGCACCAGATGATCCGTCTCCTCGCCCATCGCCAGATGTGTGCCTTCGCGCACCACGTCCCTGATATCGCCGAACACGAACAGATCGCCCGCGACCGTACCGGACAGGCTCGCAACATCGTCGGCGTTGCCGGTGACGAGACCGGTGGCAAAGCGTTTGGCGAATTGCGAGGTGGAATTCGCTTCGGTGACGGCATCGCTGACGCGCTTCGTCAGTTCGTCGCTGAGCACGATGCCCCGGTCACGCGCCAGTTCGACGAAGCTTGCGGCGAGATCGGAATCTTCAGCCGCCAGTGCCGCCTCGATATTGTCGGCGATCGTCCCGGGCTTGTTCCGCAGAGCAGAATTAAGCTGGAGATCGGCCAGCCGGGCGGGCTCATCCTGCGCGGCCAGAATGGCCCCGGCGTCGCGGGCCTGCGGCCACAGCGCTGAAAACACGGCCACGCTGAGCGCCATGCCTCCCAGAGCCAGACCTGTCCGCAACCGCCGCTTCATCGCTGAAAACCCCGTGTTTTCGCTTCACCCAACATGGTGCGCCGTTTTTGGGACACAACCGCCCCGACGAAAGAAGGGCTTCCGTCCCACGACAAGATTGTGTCGAATTTGCACAAGCAAATGTGCGGCGGCGACGTCCAGAATCCAGGCTCCGGGAGACGATCTGGGCTCTAGGAATCATCGGCACCGGCCAGTATGTTGCGCGGCAATTCAAGCCTGTCGTGCCGTGTTGATTGCGTGCGCCCGTCGTTGCTATTCAAGGTGAAAACTGATGTCCGACCATGTCGTTCCGCACTTCCATAACGACGCCGGCGTCTCGGTGATCGAGATCGGCTCGCAGGAATTCATGTGCGTGGGCGCCAACCCGCCGTTCGATCATCCGCATGTGTTTCTCGACCTCGGCAACGACAACGAAATCATCTGCCCCTATTGCTCGACGCTGTATCGCTTTGCCGCCGACCTCGCCGCGGGCGAAGCCCGGCCGCCGGAATGCGTCCTGAAAGACAAGGTCGCCTGACCGTTCGGTGGCGGTTCCGCGCACCATCGTCATTGCTGGTGCCGGGATCGGAGGATTGACGGCAGCGCTCGCGCTGGCCGCCCGCGGTTTTCGCATCGTCGTGATGGAAAAGGCCGAACGGCTCGAGGAAGCCGGCGCCGGCCTGCAGCTGTCGCCCAACGCCAGCCGCATCCTGGTCGATCTCGGCCTGCAGCCGCGATTGTCCGGCCGCGCGGTGACGCCCGAATCCATCAACATCATGAGTGCGCGGGCCGGCGGCGAGATCGCGCGCCTGCCGCTCGGCGAAGCCGCTTCGCTCCGCGCCGGTGCGCCCTATTGGGTGGTGCATCGCGCCGACCTGCAGGGCGCGCTGCAGGCTGCCGTGAACGACAATCCGGATATCGAGCTGCGGCTCGGCTGTCAGTTCGAGGATGTCGCCAGCCACGCCAAGGGGCTGACCGTGGTGCAGCGCTGCGGCAATTTGCGAAAGCAGGAACTGGCGGCGGCGCTGATCGGCGCCGACGGCATCTGGTCGGCGGTGCGCCATCATCTGTTTCCCGGGGTGCAGCCGCAATTCTCCGGATTGATCGCCTGGCGCGGCACGCTGGATGCGACCACGCTGCCGCGCGAATACACCTCGCCGCGCGTGCAACTCTGGATGGGACCGAACGCGCACCTCGTCGCCTATCCGATCGCTTCCGGTCGCAGGATCAACGTGGTTGCGATCGTGCCAGGGACCTGGAACCGGCCGGGCTGGAGCGCCCCCGGCGACGGCAATGAAATCAAGAGCGCCTTCGCGTCGCGCTGGCCGCCGACCGCGCGGATGCTGGTCGGTGCCGTCGACGAATGGCGGCGCTGGGCGCTGTTCACGGTGCCCGATCACGGCGGATGGAGCGACGGCGCGATCGCGCTGCTCGGCGACGCCGCCCATGCGATGCTGCCGTTCGCCGCGCAAGGCGCCGGCATGGCGATCGAGGATGCCGCGGTACTGGCGAAGTGCCTCGGCGACAGCGCACCCGACAACGCCGCCACCATTCCCGCGGCCCTGAAGCGCTACGGCAAGCTGCGGCGCGGCCGGGTGCTGCGGGTTCAGCGCGCGGCGCGGCAACAAGGGCGCATCTATCATCTGACCGGCCCGATGGCGCTGGCGCGCGATCTTTCGATCAGGGCGATGGGACCGGCACGCATGCTGGCCCGGCAGGACTGGATCTACGACTGGCGGGTGTGAGCAGTCCACCCATCCTGCGAAGCCGGCTAAGCCGCTACGACCTCGACCGCTTGCCCGTCGCAGTCGGCGCCGGGGTGATCGGCGCCGGAGCCGCCACCGGCTTGGCTTCCGGCGGCGCATCCTGGCAGCGGTTCTTCCGCCAGGCTTCCTCGGCGAGCCGCGACTGCCCGCGCAGCGCGATGTAATCGTTGCGGTAGGCAATTTCGGCCACGACAGAACCGCCGACGCCGGTTTCGGCCTTCGCCATCAGGCCCTGCAGCTCCGCCGCCCGGGCGGCCAAACCCTTGCGCTCGGGCTCGAGCTGCTTGCAGTCGTAAAGGTCATACTTGGCGGGATCGGCAAAAGCCGGCGAAATGGTATCGCCCATGCTGGCGCAGCCGGACACGGCAGCCCCGAACGCCAACAGCACCGGCACGGCGGCGAGGCGCGAGAGCGAACGGCGAGGTGATTGCTGGGCGGGCATGTAACCTTCGTTAAGCCGATAATGTTGAGATTGCCTAAAACAGGCCCAAGTGTTCGCATTGAGGCTTTGCTTTGGCAGACACGCTCGCTTAAAGCAAAGCCTGCGGCGGGCCGGAAAAGCGCCAATTTCACTTCTTCGGTAAACACGCTAAGTATCTGATCTGTTGAGACTAAGCGGACGTGGCGGAACTGGTAGACGCAAGGGACTTAAAATCCCTCGATGGCAACGTCGTGTGGGTTCGAGTCCCACCGCCCGCACCACGCTTCGCCCTGCGGGCTTCGCGAGGCGCAGCCACGCTGAGGCCGCAGGGCGAAGCGTGCCCGGCGTAGCTTGAGGAAAGCGAAAGCGTAGACGGGTTACTTGAGCTCGCAGCGTGGACGGACTGGTGGGGTCGGGGGGATCATTTGCCGCAAGTCGGACTTTTCGAAATGCGCCGGCTGGAGATGCTGAGCAACACCATCTTCGGCGTTGCGATGACGCTCCTTGCCTATGATCTGCCGAAGGCCAGCAATTTTACCAAGGCGCCGGGATGGATCGACCTGGCGAACGTCTACGCGCAGCCGGTGATCGCGCTGGCGATCAGTTTCGTCGTCGCCGGGCTGTTCTGGTTTAGCCATCACCGCCGGCTCGCGGTAGCACCCGAGGCCAGCCGCGGCGTGGTGTTTCTCAACCTGTTTTTCCTGCTGACGATCATCGTGCTGCCGGTGACCAACGGCCTCTATGGCGGCTACCGGCTCGATCGCGTGGTCGCCATGCTCTACGGCATTCACCTGACCTTGATCGCCACGGTCAACGCGGTGTTGTGGATCCTGGCGCTGCGGGGTCAACCCAATCCGACATTGCTGGCAACCGCGCTGCTGCCCGTGGCCGTGTTCGTGTCAGGGACGACCGCAGCGTACGTCTCGCCGCAGGCGGCGCAGTTTCTCTGGGGCCTTGCATTCCTGTCGCCGGTCGCCGGCTGGCTCGCCGGTCGACGCGCAAACTAGCTGGCAACCCTGGCCTCGCTCACCGTCAGCAGGCGACGGCTCTCGTCCGAAATCATACGCTCCAGCTTCTCCTGGAATTCCTTGCGCGGCAGGCCGGTGGCGATCGGCGGCAGGAACGACAGCGTGATCGTGCCCGAATGCATCATCAGCGTCTTCTTGCCCCAGAACAGTCCGGAGTTGCACGCCGCCGGCACGACCGACACGTCGAGGCCGGTATAGAGTGCCGAGATGCCGGCGAACTGGAAAACCATCGGCTCGTCGATCGCCTGGCGGGTGCCTTGCGGAAACACCAGCACCTTGCGGCCTTCGGCGAGGGCACGCCTGGTTTCATCGACCATCTGACGCAGCGCCTGACGGCCGGCGGAGCGGTCGACCAGGATCATCGGGTAGCGCGCGAGAAACCAGCCGACGATCGGCAGTTTGCGCAGCTCGTGCTTGGCGACGATGCTGGCGTCCGGAAAAATCACGCTGAGCGCCGCCGTTTCCCACAGCGACTGATGATTGCAGGCGATGATGCAGGGACCGTCCGGCACGTTCTCGCGACCCTCGACGCGATAATCCAGCCCGACCACATATTTCATCAGGAACAGGATGCCGCCGGCCCAAACCTGCGACACCGCACGCACCGTGGCGCTGCTGGCGTTGAACAGCCGCAGGAACGGCACCGACAGCGAAACGAGCACGGTGAGGATCACCACGGCCGCGTCGAATAAAACTGACCTGAGCTTGTACAACGATGGTCCCTCGATATCCCGGCATTTGCCGGTAACGGCCCCCACATACAGCACTTTTCGGGCGTTGCACAATTCGGCTCGCCAGCCCCGGAGGCGCGTTTCACCATGGATCGACCCGATTCCCTGATCTAGGATCGCTGGATGCCGGTCGCCGAACAGATCACGGTTTCGCCTGCCCTCACCTTCGACGCCATTACCGCGGGCGCGCCGGGTGCGCCGCTGGTGCTGCTGCTGCACGGCTTTGCGGAATCGATGCATTGCTGGCGGGCGCAAGTCACGGCGCTCGGCGACATGGGCTATCGCGCCATCGCGCCGAGCCAGCGCGGCTATTCGCCGGGCGCGCGGCCCGATCCGCGCGAGTTCTCGCACTATCTGATCGACCGCCTGATCGACGACGCGATGGCGATCGCCGCAGCCGCCGGCTATGGCGAGGCGCGCTTTCATCTGGCCGGTCACGACTGGGGCGGCAGCATCGCCTGGGGTATCGCCGATCGCCACCATGCACGGCTGGGCTCGCTCACCATTCTCTCACGGCCGCATCCGAACGCGTTTAATCGCGCGTTGATGTCCGATGACGATCAGGCGCAGCGCTCGCGGCACCACAAGGCGTTCCTCGAACCTGACGCCGCCGACGTCGTGCTCGCCGACGACGCCAAATGGCTGCGCGACCGGCTTGCCGCCAACGGCGTACCCGCGGAAGCGATCGAGACGCATCTGTCGGTGCTCGGCAACAAGTCGGCGATGGAGGCGGCGCTGGCCTGGTATCGCGCCCGCGGCGCGATCCGCGGACCGCTCGGACCCATTCGCGTGCCGACGCTCTATATCTGGGGCGACGCCGACGACACCGTCGGCCGCAACGCCGCCGAAGGCACCGTCGATTTCATCGCCGCGCCCTACCGGTTCGAGGTGCTACCCGGCGTCGGACATTTCGCAGCGGACCAGGCGCCGGAGAAAGTCAGCGAATTGATGCTGGAACATCTGGCAGCGCATCCGGTGTGATTTAACTATGGCGCACGTCAACGCTGCACCGGCTCAATCGAAGCCCGCTTCTCTGTACCAACCGTCGGCAATCCCTGAGCCGGCTTGACCGAAGCAGTCGGCCTTGCGGGCGCTGGCGGATCAGGAAATGGAAATCTGGAACTTAGAAGACTGCGCCGCAAAGCGCCGGTCTTCGTACCTGCAACCGGGGCGGCCGGCGCGGCCGGCTGACTCGAACTTATTGCGCCGGTCTCGGGTTCCAAATAAAGCCCGTTCACGCATATCTTGTAAGGCGACGTCTCCTCGCTGCTCTCGGACACCACAAGCCCACACAAATATCGAATGAGACCCGCGAGTTCATAGAAGTGTTTTTTGGCCGGAAGCGGTTCCAATCCCAGAGCACGCAGTGCGGCAATTTCCCTACCCCACGCAGCCATGTCATCGTTCTTGCGATTATAGACTGTTTGGAGCGCAAGCACCGTTGTTTCAGATATCCTGTATTTTTCAGGTATCTTTGCCTGATCTTCCTTATATGAAGTCAGCCAAACCTGAACTTCCAATTCGAGAGTGTCGCGGTACAACGCGCCAATAATTCTTCCGTATTTCAGCGCTTCCTTCGCGAGATTCAGGAGTGCGTTGAGCGCGTCGAGCGCACCAACAGGACCGGTGAAACCACCAACGACGAGGTTGACCAAATTCTTTGTATCCTCGATCGGAAACGCGATCATTGCGAGGTCAAAGAGCGATGTCGTGTAGTCCACCATCAGGCTATCAAAATAAAAGCATTCCTCGCCCTCCGCCGACGCCACTCCCACCGACACCAACGGATTTGGGCCGAACGCGCACTGGATAAGGAGCTTGGCTCGAACCGATGCATCCCCGATTCTTATCGCCATCAACTGGCGGTCTTTACCGTTCTTTGGAGAGACGGATGCAATTCGCGCCAATGAAGTTTGGAGCGCAAATGCTCGCAGGGCTCTCATCTTTTTCGAATCAGCCTTGAACCAGTGGTCATCAGTCACCCTGTCGAGATAACCTCCGCGATTGTGCAACTCCGCATCGAAGATCGCGCAGCCACTGTTCAACAACATGACGCAAATCATCACAGCAGCAAAAATGCTTTTCACGGCGCCGCCCCCAAAAACACCCCTAAAGTGTAAATTTGTGCATGCTCACTAACTGGATGCAAACAGGCGCGCGCGCTTCAGAACTAATCCACAGATTGTCCACATTGTTATCAACAACCGCAATGAAGACTAAGATATTGATTGAGAAGCCGGTATGCGTCGCCGAAATCCAGCGGCCAATTCGGCAACGTCTATCTCGGCGTTATCCCTCGTTTCGCCAAAATGAGAGTGTCAGCCCGCAACCCTGGCGGAACTCCATAGCTCCGGAAATGTTGTCCTGCAGCAAATGGAGCGCTGACGACATGCCGAGCCAGCCTGGTTCCGAAAAATCGAATGCCGTACCGATCAAGCTCGCGAAGGATCTTCGCATTTCGCCGAAGCCGCCGATGCGCTCGCCGTGGTTGAACGACGGGCCGGAAATGCTGCGGGATAGCCGCTGCTGATTTTCTTGCCGTCATTGCGAGCCAACGGGTCGCAATGACGGAGGGTAGAGTCACGCGCTCCTGGCGAATTCCTGATTTTTGCCGGGCGCCGCGTCGAACAAGGCCTTCGTATATTCGTGCTGGGGCGCGGCGAAAACATCGACCGTGTTGCCCTGCTCGACGATCACCCCGCGCTGCATGACCGCGATGCGGTCGCAGACCTGGGCTGCCACCCGCAGGTCGTGGGTGATGAACAGCACCGCCAGATTGAACTTGCGGCGGACTTCGTCGAGCAGCTTCAGCACCTGATCCTGCACGGACACGTCGAGCGCCGACACCGGCTCGTCGCCGATCAATAGTTCGGGCTCCATCGCAAGCGCCCGCGCAATGCAGATGCGCTGGCGCTGACCGCCGGAGAACTGGTGCGGAAAGCGATCGATAGCGGTCGGCGGCAGATGCACGATCGCCATCAGGTCGCGCGCGCGCTGCAGCGCTTCCTTGCGGCTGACGCCGAAATTCATCGGCCCCTCGATGATGGCTTCACCGACCGTGCGCCGCGGATTGAGCGAACGGTACGGGTCCTGGAAGATGAACTGAATGCGGCGGCGCATCGGGCGGAATTTGGATTCCCGCATCGCCGCGATATCAATGCCGTCGATCTTGATCCCGCCGGCCGAGGTATCGACCAGCCGCGCGACGCAGCGCGCCACCGTCGACTTGCCCGACCCGGATTCGCCGACGATGCCCAGCGTCTCGCCGCGACGGATCGTCAGCGAGACGTCCTTTACGGCTGCGACCACCCGCGCCTTCGGCTGGAACAGCGAGCGCTTGCCATAAGTCTTGAACAGGTTCTCGGTCTGCAGCACCACCGGCCCCGTCACCGGCGAACGCTTCGGCGGCGTCATGCTCGGCACGGCGCGCAGCAGCATCCGCGTGTAATCCTCGCGCGGATTGCGCAGCACCTCCTCGCAGGGCCCCTGCTCCACGATCCGGCCCATCTGCATGACGACGACGCGGTGGGCGATTTCGGACACGACGCCGAAATCATGGGTGATGAAAAGCACGCCGGTCTTGGTGCGTTCCTGCATCTCGCGCACGAGTTTGAGGATCTGCGCCTGCGTGGTGACGTCGAGCGCGGTGGTCGGCTCGTCGGCAATCAGGAGTGCCGGATCGAGCACGAGCGCCGCGGCGATCATGATGCGCTGGCGCTGACCGCCGGACAGTTGGTGCGGATAGGCATCGATCATCTGCTCGGGATCGGGCAGATGCACCGAGCGCATGATGTCGAGCACCCGGGCGCGCTGCTGCTTTGGATCGAGATCGGTGTGGATCTCCAGCACTTCGCGGATCTGGTCGCCGACGCGCTCGACGGGATTAAGCGCAGTCATCGGCTCCTGGAACACCATTGCCATCCGGGTGCCGCGGATCGCACGCAGTTCGGCATCGGATTTGGTGAGCAGCGCGTCGCCCTGCAGCTTGATCGAGCCGCTTTCGACCCGCATCGCGTTCTTCGGCAGCAGGCCCATCACGGCCTGCGCCGTCACGGATTTGCCGGAACCGGACTCGCCGACCACGCAGACGATTTCGTCGGCGCCGACGGTCAGGTTGATGCCCTGCACGGCGTGGGGGCGATCGCCGCCGTTGATGGCGACGGAGAGATCGGAGACTTCGAGGACCGTGTTGCTCACATTACACCCGCTTCGCCATCTTGGGATCGAGCGTATCGCGCAGGCCATCGCCGAGCGCGTTGACGGCGAGGATGGTCAGTGCAAGGCAGACACCGGGATAGATGATGTTGTGCGGGAACAGGCTGAAAACCTCTCTTCCCGCGGCCATGATATTGCCCCAGGTCGGCACTTCCGGAGGCACTCCGATGCCAAGGAAGGACAGGATGGCTTCGATGAGAATCGCGGATGCACAGATGAACGTGCCCTGCACGATCATGGGCGCGATGGTGTTGGGCAAAACATGCCGCCACAACAATTTCGGGGTCGAGGTCCCGAGCGTGACCGCGGCCTCCACATAAGGCTCCTCGCGCACGCTGAGCACGATGGAGCGAACCAGCCGGACCACGCCCGGAATCTGGGGCACCGTGATGGCGATGATCACGGTCAGCACGCTGGAGCGGAACAGCGACACCATGGCGATCGCGAGCAGAATGGCGGGGATCGCCATCAACCCGTCCATGATCCGCATGATGACGGCATCGAGGATGCGGAAGAAGCCGGCGAGCAGACCGATGAACAGGCCACAGGCGACGCTGACCAGCGCCACCGTGATGCCGACAAAGAGCGAGACGCGCGCTCCATAGACCACGCGGCTGTAGACGTCACGTCCCAGGCCGTCCGTGCCGAACTTGGCGATCATCTTGATGCGTTCGCCGGTGTCCGTCCGCATGGTGATTTCCGCACCGGGGACCTTGTTTCGTGCGATCGGGCTGATCGCCGTCGGATCAATGGTTCCGAGCCAGGGCGCCAATAGTCCCATCAGCAGTACGATCGCAATCACGGCGGCGCCGAACACCACGCCCGGGTTGCGCAGCAATTTGCGATACGCGGCGGGCTTGGCAGGGCTCGCCGGCAGCGCAGGTTCGTGGAGCGTCGCGTCAACCATCAGTAACGAATCCTGGGATCGAGGATCGTATAGATCATGTCGACCGACAGGTTGATCATGACGTACACGAACGAGAACAAGAGAATGACGGCCTGGATCGTCGGATAGTCGCGCGCCAGCACCGCGTCGACCGTCAGCCGGCCAAGGCCGGGAATCGTGAACACGCTTTCGGTGACGACGACACCGCCGATCAGCAGCGCGATACCGAGGCCGATCACCGTGACGATCGGCACCGCCGCGTTGCGCAGCGCGTGACGAAACAGCACCTTGCGCTCAGATTGACCCTTGGCCCTCGCGGTGCGGATATAGTCTTCCGACAGCACTTCCAGCACGCTGGTGCGTGTCATACGCGCGATCAGCGCGATATAAATCACCGACAAGGTCACCGACGGCAGGATCAGCCGTTGCACCCAGCCGCCAACCCCCTCCGAAATTCGCTGATAGCCCTGTACCGGCAGCCAGTTTAAATAGACCGCGAACAGGTAGATCAGGAGGTAGCCGATCACGAACACGGGCACGGAAAAGCCGAGCACCGAAAAGCCCATCACAATGCGGTCGATCCACGAACCATGCCGATGCGCCGCCAGCACGCCGAGCGGAACAGCGACAAACACCGCAATCAGGATCGTCAACAGGGCGAGTGACAGCGTCGGTTCGATCCGCTCGCCGATCAGCGACGCCACGGTCTTCTTGAAGAAGAAACTCTCGCCGAAATCGCCGGTCAGCACCCTGCCCGACCAGATGAAGAATTGTTCGATCATCGGCCGGTCGAGGCCGAGCTGGGTGCGGATCTGCGCCACCTGTTCGGTGGTGGCATTGTCGCCGGCGATGACTGCCGCCGGGTCGGACGGGGTCAGCCGCAGCATCAGGAAGATGAAGACCGCAACAACCAGCATCACGGGGATCGTGCCGAGCAATCGCCGGAAGAAGTAGCCATACATAGGTCGATCCCCGAAACGAAGCGGGCGGCGGTAAGCCGCCCGCTTCCTTTACGTCACTTCGTGACTTCGATGTTCCAATGCACCGGAACCGGCGCCATCAAGAGCCCTTTGACGTTCTTGCGAACGGCAATCGGCTGGACATACTCGCCAACCGGGATCATGGCCGTGATCTCGATATTGCGCTTCTGGACCGCTTCCGCGATTTCTTTCTGCTTCGCCAGATCGGATGAGCGCGCGAAGTCGTCGCGCAGCTTTTCCATCTGCGCGTCGCAGGGCCATCCGAACGAAGCCTTATCACACCCCGAATTGACATAGGCGGCAGAGACAGGGTTCATCACGTCAGCCACGACCCAGGCCGTCAGGAAGGCATTCCAGCCACCGGCGCTCGGCGGATCCTTCTTGGCGCGGCGCGCAACAAGGGTTTGCCAATCCATCGACTGCATGTCGACCTTGAAGCCGCCTTTTTCCATCAGCGATTTCGCCACCGGCGCGAGGTTGGTCAGAGCCTTCAGGTCGGTAGAGTGCATCAGCAGGACGGGCGTGCCGTCATAGCCCGCTTCCTTCAGGAGTTCCTGAGATTTCTTGGCGTTCGAGGTGAGAATTCCATCGGTACCCTTGGTCGTGCCGAACGGGGTGTCGCAAACGAACAGCGCCTTGCACGCCTTGATGTAGTTCTCGTCACCGATGGTCGCCATCAGGAAGTCTTCCTGATTGAAGGCGTACCACAGCGCCTGGCGGACCTTCGGGTTGTCGAACGGCTTGTGCAGGTGGTTCGGACGGAAGACGTACTGCGCCTTGATCTGCGGCACATCGACGATTGCGATGTTGGCATCCTTCTTCAACGTACCCAGCAGATCGTGGCTGGGCTGCTCGATGTAGTCGATCTCGCCCTTTTGCAGCGCGTTGACCGCCTGCTGCGCGTCGGAAATGGCGCGCCACTCGACGCGATCCACCTTGACGACCTTGCCGCCGGCAAGACCCGAGGCCGGCTCGGCGCGCGGCTTGTACTTGTCGAACTTGACGTAGACGGTCTTGTCGCCCGGTTTCCACTCATCCTTGACGAAGACGAAGGGTCCCGATCCCGTAAAATCCTCGATCTGCTTGTTGGGATCGGTTTCCGCGACGCGCTTCGGCATCATAAAGGGCACGTTCGACGAAGGTTTCGACAGGCCGAGCAGCACGAGGCCTGTCGGTTCCTTGAGCTTGATGGTGAAAGTCTTGGCATCGACCGCATCGATGGAGTCGACGAAGGTCATCATCTTCTGACCGAGCGAGTCCTTGACCGCCCAGCGCTTGATCGACGCAATGCAGTCTTCCGACGTCACCGGCTTGCCGTCATGCCACAGCAGTCCGTCGCGCAGGGTAAAGGTGTAGGTTTTGCCGTCTGCCGCGGCGACGTACTTCTCCACCATCTGCGGCTTGATCTCGCCCTTCTCGTCCTGCGCAAACAGCGTGTCGTAGATCATGTAGCCGTGGTTGCGGACGATGTAGGCCGTGGTCCAGATCGGATCGAGGATTTTCAAATCCGAGTGCATGACGGCGCGCAATGTGGTTTGGGCCAGCGCCGGCGCGGTTGCCACCGACAAAAGGCTGCCGACACAAGCCGCCGCAAGAATTGTTTTTCTAAACGCGTTCATTCCTTCACCTCCGTTGTCGTCTTGACGCCCGACCGCTTCGATGCGCTCGGGCCCCAGCCCGTTTCTGGACCGGACTATAGGGTCACTATTCAGCTTCACAACACCCTTTATGACCCGACGACACCCGGTGACGTCGGCGTTCAGGCAGATTTGTCAGACAGCCTTCCGGACCGATCTCCGCCGCCGGCCTTCGCCGGATACGCATTGAATCGTGACACCGGCCAGTTCCGCCAGCACGCCTCATCGTCCGGCTACAATCAAGAATGATGCCAGAAGTCACGGTCCTCCGGATCGACCGGAGCGAAAGTCTGAGGCCGCCATGTTTTCCCTTTACAAAATCCTCGCCGGTCCCTCTCGTACGGGCGGTCCGCGCCGCCCAACCCAAACATTCCGGCCTAACCGGGAGTACCCCAATGAATCCTGCCAACCTTCCTTTCGATTCCGAAACCATGCTGCAGGGGCTGCGGACCTGGGTAGAATGTGAAAGCCCGACATGGGACGCAGGTGCGGTCGAGCGGATGCTCGACCTGGCCGCGCGCGAAATGGCCATTATGGGTGCGACCATCGAACGCATCGCCGGACGGCAGGGTTTTGCCGGCTGCGTCCGTGCCCGCTTCCCTCACCCCCGGCAAGGCGAACCCGGTATCCTGATTGCGGGCCATCTCGACACCGTCCATCCGGTCGGCACGATCGAGAAACTGGCCTGGCGGCGTGAGGGCAACAAATGCTTCGGCCCCGGCATCTTCGATATGAAGGGCGGCAACTATTTGTCGCTGGAGGCCATTCGCCAACTGGCGCGCGCCTCGTTCACGACGCCGCTGCCGATCACGGTGCTGTTCACGCCGGACGAGGAAGTCGGCACGCCGTCGACCCGCGACCTCATCGAGGCCGAAGCCGCCCGCAATAAATATGTGCTGGTGCCGGAGCCCGGTCGCCTCAACAACGGCGTCGTCACCGGACGGTACGCGATCGCCCGCTTCAACCTCGAAGCCATTGGCAAGCCGAGCCACGCCGGCGCGACGCTTTCATCGGGCCGGTCCGCGATCCGGGAAATGGCGCGCCAGATCATTGCCATCGACGGCATGACGACGGACGACTGCACCTTCTCGGTCGGCATCGTCCATGGCGGCCAGTGGGTCAACTGCGTCGCCACCACCTGCACCGGCGAGGCGCTCAGCATGGCCAAGCGACAGGCCGACCTCGACCGCGGCGTCGAACGGATGCTGGCGCTGTCCGGCAGCAGCAACGACGTCACGTTCAAGGTCACGCGCGGCGTGACGCGCCCGGTGTGGGAACCGGATGCCGGCACGATGGCGCTTTACGAGCACGCACGCGGCATCGCGAAGGCGATGGGCCATGAACTCCCGCACGCCAGCGCCGGCGGCGGCTCCGACGGCAATTTCACCGGCGCCATGGGGATCCCCACCCTCGACGGCCTCGGTGTGCGCGGCGCCGACGCGCACACGCTCAATGAACACATCGAGGTCGACAGCCTCGCCGAGCGTGGCCGTTTAATGGCCGGCTTGCTGGCAACACTGACGTGAGCAACTGCTTCCCCGTCATTGCGAGCGTCGCGACGCAATCCACGCCTCCATTCGCTGGGAGATG
>JAQSDT010000635.1 GCA_029946075.1 bacterium
GACAGTCCGCCCGAATTGAGGGTGGAGGCGGCGGCAGCTGAATTCGGTCCCATTCAACCGGCGAGACATGATGGCGAGCAGGCCGGTTCGGGAGCAGATGGGATAACGGCGGAACTCGCCCGTCTACTCGGCGACGAGCCTGACTGGACGTCGGCTGGTGAGGCATTTCGCGGGGCGAGGGGAGCGGCTGATCAATAGCTTGGAGTCCGGGGGCAAAAGCTATTGATAAAAGCAGGGCCGTTTGGCACTCTTTGCCCGTTCAGATTGAGATTGCCGAATGGCGAAGGGTGACCTGATGCAAAGATTTACGCTTGCAACCTTGGCTGCAGCCTCTCTGCTGACCGTGTTCGCTGCGGGCAATGCGCACGCTGGCCCGTATCCCTTTGGGGACGAACCGTATCGCCTGAACTGGGGATACGATCCGGAAATCGCGTCGGGCTGCTGGAAATGGAATTGGCAGCAACACCACTGGAACGATCACTGCGCCCGCTACGTTCAGCCGAAGGCGTATATGTATCCACGTGCTTCGCGCGCAGCGCTTCGCGTGAAAGGCTGAACGTCCGGGAATTCCCGGCTGTGTCGCCCCGACCGGTTCGTTGGATTACGAGCGCTGGATCGTGCAAGCGATCTGGCTGTGCTTGCCGAAATTGAGCAGCGCATTCTCGCGGAAGCCGTCAAGCCAGATGCCGCGGCCGGCGTATCGATAACCGACACCCATCGGAACCAGCCGAACGTGCGCGCCGCCCCGGTGACCGGTGTGCAGCGATGCGGTGACCACTTCGCCGACGACGCTCACGGCTATCGGGCAGAGCGGGTACTGCCGGCCATTCTCGCAGACGAAAACGATCTCTGAACAGTTGCCGATTGCGCTCGGTCCCGACGTCATCAGCCCGAGATCGGCTGCGCGGGCGGAGGAAGTGCCCATGCCAGCGACGATTCCCAACAATCCGGCGAAAACGAATTTACCAAATGCGGCGCGCATGACGGCCCCCAAATCAAAAAAGACAGGGGACAAAAGAGCAAAATTCAGTCGGCCGGTCAAACGGATATTCCGTAATGCACCCGACTTCCCGACGCGAACTCATTTCGGGAACAGCTTGGCCTTCAATTGCCTGCGGCCGGACACGCCGATCTTCTGGTAAACGCTGTGCAACTGGACCTTGATTGTGCCTTCGGCCAAACCAAGAGCCGTCGCGATTTGCTTGTTGGAAGATCCGGACTCCAGCATCGCCACGATCTGGCGCTGCCGCGGAGTCATTAATTGGCTGATGTCGACCGGCTCGATCGTCCTGGTCGGGCGCGCAACGGCCTTCTCCTCTTTCGCCCCCGACATACCGCGCTGGGCTTTTCGCGGCGCCCGGTTCTCATCCGGCGAGCGCGAAGCGAAGAAGGGGGAGGGACTGCTCCCTAAAGGATCGAATAGGCGGCGCATGATCGATCACCTGTAAGATCTCTCGATACGCGCAGTTGATGTGATCCATCAAGCAGATGATCGCAAGTTCACCGATCAACCTTAATTTGTAATCGTTCGTGCCTGCATCGTTCCGATTCTGCGTGCGCGATCGCTTGCGCAATATCCGGGATCAGCTTGCTGCAGTCATTTCTGCATTGCCGGTTTGCGTCCTGTTTCTGAGAAGGGTCTCTGAAGGCAGTTCGCCGAATTCACTCCGATAATCCTTGGCGAAGTGGCCAAGATTTCCGAACCCGCAACGGCGGCTGACCCTGGTTACCGTGGTTCGGGGATCGGGTGTCGACAGCAAGTCGAAGGCGTGTGCCAGCCGGATGCGCTTGAGAAAATCAAGCGGCGTAATTCCCAGTGCGTCGAAGTATTTCTGGAGAGTGCGAACGCTCAATTTGTGGTCGCGCGCGACCTTGGTCAGTACCAGCGGCTCGTCCCAATGCTTCTCCAGATACCGGATGAATGCAAGGAGGCCGGTAGATTCGCGGTAGCCCTCGCGGCCGGCAGTCACGTCCACCGACATGCCGACGACGTTCGTCACCGTGCCCGATCGATCCTTGATCGGCGTGACCGTCTCGCGAATCCAGCGGGTCTGGCCATCGCCGCCGAGCCGTCGATAGTCCTGGGTGCCGCGAGCACCTGTCAGCGAACGCCGCAGCATCAGCTGCACCGCTTTTGTGTCGTCGGGATGGACCTGCGCGGTCAGTTGCTCAATTGATGGATGGCTCACCGCGTGCGACGAACCGAAGAGGATCTGATATCCTGCCGGTCTTTGCTCGTCGCCGGTTTCCGGAGTCCAGTTCCATACCGAAACCGTGGCGAGTTCACCCTGACTGGTAAGCGCGGGCGTCGCCACATCGTCCAGAACGCAGGTCATCCGGCTCGGCTGCCCCGAAGAATGCGGTAGCAACGTCAGCGTTGTCCGCATGGTAAAAAAGAGGCCGTTCCTGGCTGCGTAGCGCGCATCAAACCGCGATCGGCCGACTACCCTGCTCAAGACGCCTTCGCTGGCCGAGACGTAGGCAGACCGATCATCGGGATGAACGATATCCTTCAGCGAAACGCCTTTCCCGGAAATCTCGCCGGGATCGTAATTGAGGCTTCGACAGAAAGCGTCATTCGCATAGAGAATGCGGCCGGACTCGGCGTCCAGAAGCGCTGTACCGACACCTAGTGGTCCAAATCTGACACTTCGATTCGCTTTGGGATTCCCTGATGCGCTCGC
>JAQSDT010000636.1 GCA_029946075.1 bacterium
TGTAGCTCGACCAGTTGTAGAAGTTGACCGTGCGCTCCTGTGCGGCGGCGGAAGCGACCAGCCACATCGCCGCGGCGATGCCGATGAGAGCAGACCAATTCCGCTTGCGCATCGCTTACCTCTTGCGGCGGCCGTGCACTGCGTCCGACAGGCGCTCCAGCGCGGTGTCGAGCGTCTCGTCCTTCTTGGAGAAGCAGAAGCGCACCACCGACGTCACGGCATCCTGCTCGTAGAATGCCGACACCGGGATCGCGGCGACCTTGTAATCGCTCACGATGCGGTTGCAGAATTCGACGTCGGTTTCGTTGAGCCCGAGCGGCGACAGATCGACCGTGAGGAAATACGTGCCCTGCGACTTCAGAACGGGAAAGCCGATGCTCTCCAGCCCCTTGGTCAGACGATCCCTGCTCCGCGCCAGATCCTTGCGCATGTCGTAGAAATAGTCGGCCGGCTTGTTGAGACCATAGGCCACCGCGGCCTGCAGGTTCGGCGCGCTGGTGAAGGTCAGAAACTGGTGCACCTTGGCTGCGACGCGCAGCAGTGGCGGCGCGGCGCAGACGAAGCCGATCTTCCAGCCCGTCAGCGAAAAGATCTTGCCGGCGCTGCCGACCTTGATAGTGCGCTCGCGCATGCCCGGGATCGTGATCAGCGGAATATGCTCGCGGCCGTCGAACACGACATGTTCCCAGACCTCGTCGCAGATCGCGATGGTGTCGAACTTCTGGCAGTAGCGCGCCAGCAGTTCGAGGTCCTCTCGGGGATAGACGACGGCGGCCGGGTTGAGCGGATTGTTGAACAACACCGCCTTGGTCTTGTGGTTGAAGACGCTGGCCAGCATTTCCTCGGTCAGCCGCCAGTCCGGTGGCTCGAGGCGCAGCAGGCGCGGAATGCCGCCGGCCTGGCGGATGATCGGCAGATAGCTGTCATAGACCGGCTGGAAGCAGACGACCTCATCGCCGGGTTCGACCACGGCGAGGATGGACGCCGTCAGCGCCTCGGTGCCGCCCGAGGTCACCATCACCTCGGTCATGGGATCGAGGGTGAGATTGTGCCAGCGACCGTAATGCGCGGCGATGGCCTGCCGCAATTCCGGAATACCCATCATCGACGGGTACTGGTTGTAGCCGTTCAGCGAGGCGTCGGCCGCGGCGCGGCGGATGTCCTCCGGGCCGGGATCGTCGGGAAAGCCCTGGCCGAGATTGATGGCGTTGTTGTCGCGCGCCGCCTGCGACATCGCCTCGAAGACGGTGACGGGAAGGTCGGCAAAGACCTTGTTCATGGATGTCATGGGAAAGATCAGCCGCCGGTTTTGGTCGGAAGCCCGGCTTCCTTCCAGCCGATGATGCCGCCGGCAAGATGCTTGTCGTAGGGCAGGCCCGCGGCCTGCGCGGCCAGCGAGGCCGTCACCGAGCGCTTGCCGGAACGGCACGCGAACACGACCTGCTTGCCCTTGGGATCGGGGATCAAGGCGACATCAAAGCTCTGCAGCGGCACGACCACGCCATCCGGATAGGCTTCCACCGCGACCTCGTTGGGTTCGCGGACGTCGACCAGGAGATAGCGTCCCTCGGAAATTCCCTTCGAGACGTCTTCCGGCGTCAAATCGTGCACTTGATGGTCCGCCACGCAAAATCCTCCCGACAACCGGCTGCAAGGGCCTGCAATCGGCCCCGCATTCGGGCGCCAAAGTCGCCTCTCGCGCGGCGAAAATCAAGCGCTGCGAACGGTTTAAAGCGCCGCTAAATCCGGGGAACGCGCCCGCGATGCGCGGAGCAATCCATGTTCCCGGCGGCGCGATTACAAGCAGGAAGTCGTCCCGGCCAGCGATACGCCGGGATACCTAGATCGTGACCTGCGTTCCCACCTCGACGACGCGACCGGTCGGAATCTGGAAATAGTCCGTGGCGTCGTTGGCGGAGCGGCTGAGGCGGATGAACAGCAGATCCTGCCAGCGCGGCATGCCCGAATGCGCGGCAGGCTTGAGTGCTCGGCGCGACAGGAAGAACGACGTCGACATGATGTCGAACTGCCAGCCGAGCCTGCGGGCGATCGCCAGCGCCTTCGGCACGTTCGGCGATTCCATGAAGCCGAACCGCAGCGTCACCTTCGAGAAGGTTTCGCTGAGCTGCTCCATCCGCACCCGCTCGGCATCGTCGATCCGCGGCGTCGGTGCGGTCTCGATGGTGAGGATGACGTTCTTCTCGTGCAGCACCTTGTAATGCTTGAGGCTGTGCATCAGCGCCGTCGGCGCGGAATAGGGATCGCTGGTCAGGAACACCGCGGTGCCCGATACCCGCTGCGGCGGGCGCTTTTCCAGCATGGCAACGAGATCGACGAGCGGGAATTCCAGCTTGCGCGATTTCTCGAACAACAGCCGGCTGCCGCGACGCCACGTATACATCAGGAGCATCACGATGCCGCCGAGCGCCAGCGGCACCCAGCCGCCCTCGAACACTTTCAGCAGATTGGCGGCGAGGAAGGTGATGTCGAGGAACAGGAACGGCGCGATCAGCGCGGCCGCTGCGAACGGCGACCATTTCCAGACCTTCCAGATCACGACGAAACCCATCATCGCCGTGACCACCATGGTCCCGGTGACGGAGATGCCGTAGGCGGACGCCAGCGCGCTCGACGAGCGGAACAGCACCACCAGCAGCATCACCGCGAGGAACAGCATCAGGTTG
>JAQSDT010000637.1:0-1490 GCA_029946075.1 bacterium
TCATCGGCTCTTCCGCAAGGCGCCGCGCCTCGAAGATGCGGCGTTCACGCGGGTTGAGCACGCCGATGGCGCCGTTCAGCGCCTGGCGGCGATGATCGAACTCCTCGTGTTCGGCCATCACGGCTTCCTGGTTGGGCGAGTTGTCGACCAGCCAGTCCTGCCATTCGCCGGCTTCACCGTCGTCGCGGATCGGTGCGTTGAGCGACGCGTCGCCACCGAGGCGGCGGTTCATGTCGACAACGTCCTGGTTCGTGACGCCGAGGCGCTTGGCAATGATCGCCACCTGGTCGGGGCGGAGATCGCCTTCGTCCAGCGCGGAAATCTTGCTCTTCGCCTTGCGCAGGTTGAAGAACAGCTTCTTCTGGTTCGCGGTGGTGCCCATCTTCACGAGCGACCACGAACGCAGGATGTACTCTTGAATCGACGCCTTGATCCACCACATGGCGTAGGTGGCGAGTCGGAAACCCTTCTCGGGCTCGAACCGCTTCACCGCCTGCATCAGACCGACGTTGCCTTCCGAGACGACCTCGGAGATCGGCAGGCCGTAGCCGCGATAGCCCATGGCGATCTTGGCCACGAGCCGGAGATGGCTGGTGACAAGGTGATGTGCCGCGTCGCGATCGTCATGTTCGCGCCAGCGCTTGGCGAACATGTATTCCTGCTGGGGTTCCAGCATCGGAAACTTGCGGATCTCGGCGAGGTAACGGGAAAGACCGGATTCTCCATTGAGAACCGGTAACGTAGCTGTACGGGCCATTCGAGCGCCCTCCAGTGGTTCAGGTCCCCGATAGCGGCGGACCCGGCAGACGGCCGCTTTGTTAAAGCCGGCCCGGCTGCGATGTTCCGCGTTGGATATTCAACGCAGGTGCAACATACACCAAATCGCGCCCGATAGGGAAGGATTGCTGACGTCACGACCCCGTGTTGGCGCTATAACTTTTTGTAATGTAAGCGCTTTCTCAGGCGGCCTGCGTCATACCGCCGCTTCCAGGGCGCTTTGCAGGAGAAGCAAATCCTTCGGCAAGGCCGCTTCCCAGTGCAGAAGTTCTCCGGTTCGGGGGTGTTCGAGGGTAAGCAGGTACGCATGCAGCGCCTGCCGCCCCAGCGCGGTGAGTGCTTCCTTACCCTGATTCCCGAGCTGGCCGGCCTTGGTCTTGAAGTGCGAGCCGTAGACGGCATCGCCCAAAAGCGGGTGTCCGATATGGGAGAGGTGCACCCGGATCTGATGGGTCCGCCCGGTTTCGAGCTGGCAGGCGAGCAGGGACGCGATCGGCTTGCCGTCGTGGCCGTGATAAGTGCCCTGCAACTCCCAATGCGTGATCGCCTCGCGGCCGCCCTGGCGCACCGCCATCTTTTCGCGGGCGTGCGGATGCCGGTCGATCGGCGCGTCGATCGTGCCGCTGGGCCGGTTCGGCACGCCCCAGATAAAGGCCATGTAGCCGCGGCGCATCGGGCCGGTGCGGCCGTGATCGGCGAATTGCGCGGTCAGC
>JAQSDT010000637.1:1500-19844 GCA_029946075.1 bacterium
TGATGCGCGGCGTCGTTCTTGGCCACCACCATCAGCCCGGTCGTATCCTTGTCGAGCCGGTGCACGATGCCGGGCCGGCGCACGCCGCCGATGCCCGAGAGGCTGGCCCCGCAATGGGCGATCAGCGCGTTCACCAGCGTCCCCGATTCATGGCCGGCGGCGGGATGCACGACCAGCCCCTTGGGCTTGTCGATGACGATGATGTCGTCATCCTCGAACACGATATCGAGCGCGATGTCCTCGCCCTTCGGCTCCGGTGCCACCGGCTCCGGCACGTCGATTGTGATCGTATCGCCGGCGATGACATGATAAGCGGGGTCGCGGACGGGGGCGCCCCTGGCGGTGACGGAACCGGCCAGAATCAGCGCCTTCAGCCGTGATCGCGACAGCTCCGGGCGCAGCACCGCGAGCACGCGGTCGAGACGGGGCGAGCCCTCGTCGCCGCCGACGATGACCTCCAGCCGCTCTGCGCTGCCCGATGACGAACCCTGTTCCAATGAAGAGCCTTGTGTGATGACCGAAACCGTTGCGCCCGAACCGACCCCCGAACAGGCCGCCTTGTTTGCGCGGGTGCGGCGGATGATGCTGATCGCAGGCCTGACCTCGGCGCTGGCGGTGACGGCGGTTCTGACCGCCGTGGGCTACCGCCTTTACCGCAGCGAGGGAAGCCCCGTCTCGGCCGCCGCCGAAGTCACCGCCCCCCTGCCCAAGGGCGCCCGCATCGTCTCGACCGCGGTCGCCGGCGAACGGCTGCTGATCACGCTGGATATATCAGGCGTCACCGAAATCCGCAGTTTTGACGCCAAGACGCTGAAACCGGCCGGAAGGCTGAAATTTGTGAGTGAGCCGTAGGGGACGCGCTTGAAGGCGGCCCTTGCCACGCCGAAGCCCGCCTTCGGGCGAAGGAGGGCTTGGCTCGCCGTAGCCCTTAGGGCGAAGGCGGCTTGCAGCCACCGCATTTCGCGGCTATTCCCTCCCCTGTACGCTCCCTTCGTCTAGCGGTTAGGACGCGGCCCTCTCAAGGCTGAAACAGGGGTTCGATTCCCCTAGGGAGCGCCAGCGATTTCAAAGAGTTAGAGCGATTACTCTGACCCGGATCGCCATCTTCTTCAACTTTTCTCCAAGTCGATTTCGGCTCTTTCGGCCGCGCCAACCCTGATGCGTGGTGTTCGTAGCAGGCTGCGACCAACTGCGAATCTAGTCGGGGATCTGCGCAGCAAAACAAGCCGGAATGCCGAGCGCACAAGAACGCTTGTGCGAACTCACTTCCTTGAATTTACAAATTTGCCAGCACCAATGATGCCGAAACGCGGATCGAGGACGCTGTCACTGAATCGCCCGCAGCCGACGCCGAGGCTTCAGGGCTTCAACCCGCGGCTAACCATCCCGTTTGAAACGCATTCGGCGCTGGTCGGGACTTGCCATTTGCAACCTTTCGAAAACTCCGGACTGCCTAGGCTTGCCAACAGTTCTGCGTGTGAGTGGGGCCTATGTCTGGACTGGGGCGGAATACACCTGCAAGCTTCGGAGCGACGGCCAAGGGGGCACATCCGGGCACCAAGGGCAACGCGCCTCTGTCCGCAGGGACAGGTTCGGAGGTCGCGCGCCTGCGCGGGATGATTGAACAATTGATGCACACGGCGGCCCACGATCCGCTGACCGGACTTCCCACGCGCGGCCTGCTCCTCGAACGACTCGAACACGAACTGGTACGCGACGCCGCCGATGGCGCGCGGATTGCGGTTCTGTTCGTCGATCTCGACAATTTCAAGCTTGTGAACGACTCACTTGGCCACGGAAGTGGCGATGAAGTCTTGTGCGAGATGGCCAGGCGTATCGTCGGCTGTATCGGACCGGAAGACACGGCAAGCCGGTTCGGCGGCGATGAGATGGTTATCCTGCATCCGCGCGCCAGGGACGATTCTGAAGTGTCCCTTGGCAGGCGGATACTTGCCGCCCTGGTCGAGCCGATCCTTCTATCCGGCAAGGAGGTCGGGGTGTCGGCGAGCGTCGGGATCGCTCTGTGCGAGCCCGGCATGAAATCTGCTGAGCAGTTGCTGCGCGAAGCCGACACCGCGCTCTATGCGGCCAAGGATCGTGGCCGCGCACGGTTGGAACAGTTCGATGAAAAGTTGCACGCGCGAGCCGAGAAACGCGTGCAAATCGAGTCGGATTTGCGCACCGCGCTGCGGGAATCGCAGCTCTTTGTGGAGTATCAGCCACAGGTCCGCCTGAAGGACGGGAGCATTGTCGGGGTTGAGGCGCTGGTCCGCTGGCGACACCCCACCCTCGGCATCATTCCACCCGGTGACTTCGTTCCCGTTGCCGAGGAGTGCGGACTTATCATTCAGATCGGACGGCAGGTGCTGCAGGAATCTTGCCGGCAGCTCGCCGACTGGATGAGGCTGATGCCGGGCCGGCCACTGGCGATGACCGTGAACGTCTCGCCCCGCCAGATCTCCGAACCGGCCTTCATCGCGGAACTGCGCCAGGTTCTCGCAGACACCAACATCGATCCAACCGCATTGTGCCTGGAAATCACGGAAAGCGTGATGATGAGCGCCACCGACGAGGTGGTCCGGCAACTCGACCAAATCAAGCAGCTGGGGGTCTATATCGCGATCGACGATTTTGGCACCGAGCACTCATCGCTGTCCCGCCTCCGCGACATGCCGGCGGAGGTGCTGAAGATCGACCGCAGCTTCATCGACGGCCTCAGCAGCGAGCCGGGCGATACTGCTATCGTTTCATCGATCCTGAGTCTGGCCTGCGCCATGGGCAAGCATTCCATCGCCGAGGGTGTGGAAACGCGTGAGCAGGCGGCGATGCTGCTCCGCATGGGTTGCGAGGTTGCTCAAGGCTATTTCTTCTCGCGGCCTGTTGCGGCCGAACGGATCGTGCCGATGCTGACCAGGGCGCTCTGGCAGCCCCGTTCGGAGCGTGCGCTGCATACCGCACATTCCATAGAGGGGCCGGTACGACGCGGGCATCGCTACTTTATCGACGAGTTTCTCGAGCATATCGGCGCCCCCATGGGAACCAAGGCAGCCCCCTCACCATGATGTCCCTCGTCATCGGCCTCAGCAATCTGGCGATCGGGCTGGCCTATGCCGGCCTTGGGGTGCTGTCGGCCTGGGAAACAATCAGCCTGCATCGTTACAGGGGTTGGTCCCGCTTTGGCATCGGTTTCTCGATGATGGCTGCCAGCTGCGGCCCGCATCACCTGGTGCATGGCTGGCACGTGCTCCAGGGGGAGAGCGTCTCCTGGCCGATGCTCGCCGTCACCGTGATCGGGTTGCCAGCTGGACTTATATTCGTCCTGCTGCGCCTCGAGACAATGTGGGGTGGCCAGGGCGAGCGTTTGGTCGCGGTCTCGCCGCAGCGGGCGGTGTTGCTGGCCGGCGCCTTCACCGTCGTGGCCGGCTGGTTGACAGCCTGGGCCTTCGTCCAGGCCGGAGGGGATGACCTGTTCCAGGTCCTGTGTACGTCCGCCGGCTTCGTCGCGTCGACTGCGGCTCGGGACGCCGGGAACGACCTCACCTCGATCACATTCCTCGCGAATGTGTTCGTGACCGTTACCTACGGCATGGTCGGCTTGTATCTGGCCGACCACCAGGTGCGCCGCCGTCTTGTGAGCGGCGCCTGGTCGCTGTCAGGCGTCGCGCTGACGGGCGTATTCTTCACCTGCGCCCAGATGCACCTGATCGACGCCACGACGCGCGGCAACGGCTTGATGCTCGTCTTCGACCTCATAGGCGTTCCCGCATCGGTTTATTTCCTGCGGGTTGTGAAGCAGTTGCACAATGACTCCGTGATGGACTGGAATCGTCGTCCGCTGGTCGGCGCCGCGGCGGCGCCTGCGCGCCCTTCCCCTTGGAGCGGCGGGGCACGCAGCGTCTGAGCCGGGATTTCCACCGGCCGTGAGTGTCGGTGCCGCAGGCCCTGCAAATAGCGCGGCGGCTGCACTCACTCCATCTCGCCCAGCACCCTCAGCGCCTCCCTCGGCAACGCCTGCATCCGCTTCCGCTCCGCGATCGCCTCCAGTGTAAACATCCTGTGCTTTCGCGCATTCCGGTTTTCCCCCGGCGCGCCGTTTGGCCCGCCATGCATGCGGCAGCGTATCTCGCCGTTCACCGCCGGCGCGCGGCACGCCTTGCCGGATCGGGTTTTGGCGCCGCACCGTGGGTTTGCCAGCATCGGGCCGGTTATGCGGAGGTGATCGGTCATCCCTGGGTCCCCCGATTGTCCTCATCGCGGGTTCGCTGGCAGCCAGGAGTCTTTGCCGCGCTCTTCGCCCCAGATATTGCGCCCTTGTCCGACACGATCACGTTCGCATGCTGCGTGACGTTGCCGACGATGACGTTGCCGCCGTCGCCACGTCGACTCAACCAGCAGCAACGCCTGAAGCGGCGCCGACCACTATTTCGCCATAGCGTATCCGCAACCGACACCCGGTCCTCCCGCAGCGAGGCGGGGTATGATTCCAAGCGATAACAACGCGAAGCCTGCAACTAATCAAAGTGCGACGACACTCACTCCAATTGCGACAAAAGCAGCGAGCGCGCCAGCATCTTCTAATCAAGACGCCGGCTACAATCCGCTCGTCCTAATATTCGGGGTCGGCGTTGCAGTTTGGCCGGCAAATAAGGTGATGCGCTGCATCACACGAAGAAATCGCCGCGAAGCATTGGCCGCTCGATATGGCGACGAAGATGCGGACAAGATAATGGCAGGTAAAGTCTGGCAAGGCATGTCTCAAGAACAGCTAGTTGAATCGTGGGGTAATCCCGTCGATATGGGACGCGAAGTTCGTCGAAGCGAAATAGAGGAAACATGGAAGTATGGGCAAACGGGCAAGAACCGTTTTGCCAACCGCGTCTATTTGGGGAATAGTGTGGTTATCGGTTGGAAGGTTTGAATTACATTGGCAGTGCATAAAATTCTTGCGCTGAAGTTTTGTGCACGGTCACAGTAATCACTGAGGAATGCCCGATGCTTTTTGGCCCAAGACCATCTCCCCGGCTTCTTGACAAATGTATCCGATTAGATACAAGTGCTTATGAATACACTCATTCGGTCATCCATCTTTTCTGATTGGCTGAACGGATTGAAAGATCAGAAGGCCAAGGCGCGGATACTGCACCGCTTGTCGCAAGCTTCCCTCGGCAATTTCGGGGATTGCGAGCCGGTGGGCGAGGGCGTCTCGGAAATGCGTATCCACTATGGTCCGGGATTTCGTGTCTATTTCGTGCGTCACGGTACCGCCGTTTATGTCTTGCTTTGCGGTGGCGACAAGTCCAGCCAGCGCCGCGACATCGCCACGGCGAAGCGCCTCGCGAAAGAATTGAAAGAGAGTGGGCGATGAAGAAGGCCAAAACCAAAGCCGGCGTGAAGGCAAAAGTCACCTACGCGCCGTTTGAGGTCGCTGATTATCTCGACAGCGAGGCCGCCATTGCGGAGTATCTTTCGCTCGCAGCCCGCGACGAAAACCCCGGCGTGTTGCTCAAGGCGCTGGGTGACGTGGCCAAGGCGCGCGGCATGGCGGAGGTTGCGAAGGCGTCCGGTCTTGGCCGGGAAAGCCTCTACAAGTCACTGGCGCCGGGCGCCAAGCCGCGCTTCGAAACGATTGCCACCATCATGCGGGCGATGAATGTCGGGTTTTCGGTCGAGAGCAGGCTGCCTGTCCGAACGAAGAAGGCCCGCAAGCTGAAAGCTGCGTAGCTCAGGCCGCAGGCCTGAAATGTCCGGGCGAATGCTTCGTATCGCGCCGGATCAATCGGCGAAGGGTGGAAGGCTCCGCATATCCCACCTGCCGGGCGATTTCGTCGATCGGCAGGCGCGTGGTCTCGAGCAGATATCGCGCGGTCTCGAGCCGGATACGTTGAACGAACTGAATGGGCGAGACGCCGCAGGTCCCTGCGACCCGCCGGGCAAACGTGCGCGGCGCCAGCGCGACCGCTGCGGCGAGTTCCTCCATCGTAAAGTCCCGCGCGATATTCTCGCGCACCCATTTCTCCGCTTTGGCGATTTTGGGATCCTGGCTTGCCAGGTAGTTGATGGCCATGAAGGGGACCTGCGAGCGCCGTTCATCCAGCAGAAGATAATTGGCGCAGGTGCTGGCCAGCTTCGGTCCGGCAAACTTGCCGACGATGGCGAGCATCAGATCCATCTGCGCCATCGCCGCGCCACCGGTCGCGATCGGCCAATCGGCCACCACCATTCGGTCCGTCACCAGTTCGACCTTGGGATAGCGGCGCTGAAACAATGGCGCCAGCCACCATGTCGTGGTCGCGCGCCGGCCGTCCAGCAATCCGGTTTCCGCCAGCAGGAAAGTGCTTGCGCATGATGCCGCCAGCGTTGCGCCGGCTTCGAACGCTTCGATCAGCAAGTCAGCGGCGCGCCGGCAGGCAAGGCTCTTGATCTTCCCGTCCAGCTGGTCCGCCGACGCGGTGCCGAGCCCGGGGACGATCACGAGGTCCGTGCCGCGCAGCCTCGCATCGTTCGGGCGCGAGCCGCAGCGCACCGTCTTGAAGTCAAACGGCAAGGCGCGTTTCGTCGTGCCGCGGATCCGGTTGGCGGTCGTCATCACGTCGTGCGTGATGGCCGCGCTCGATGCCATGCAGCCCTCGATCTCGAGAACCGTAACCCTGGTCATGTCAAAAAATGCCCATTTAATGTCGTTTTAGACACTAGCCCGTCAGCGGCGAAATCGCAATCATCCTGCCAATGGAAACGAAACGTCGATGGAAAAATGAAACAGCAAATTCACTCCCCGAATTGTACATGCGCTCGCCGTGGGCTTCTTTCCACGTTCGGCCCCGCGGCTCTTTCAGCGCCAGGCGCTCCGGTGGGGCAGGATGTATGGGCATCGCCGCTCCCTGATACGCCGGCGGCGGCCGCCGCCGAGCATTATTTGTACGCCATTTCTTCGCCGGTCATGGTCCGGCATTGCAAGCGTTGCTACCTGTTCGGAAAGGCGCTTGCGGAAAAAGCGGGAGCGAAGCCCGATCTGGAGGCGCTCTATGTGGGGTGCCTGCTTCACGATTTGGGCCTGGAGCCGATTTTCGAGGGGCCGGATGATTTTGAAACGATCGGAGCGCGCGAGGCGGGTCGGTTTCTGAGTGCAAAAGGTTACGATCAACTCGCGCAGCAGGTTTCCGCGGCCATCGAACTCCACACGGCGGTCGAGACGGCGAACGATCCGCGGCCGGAAGTCGCTTTCCTGCACATGGGGGCGATGGTGGACGTGACGGGCATGCGTATCGATCAGATCGAGCCGAAGCTCATTCAGCAGATCGTCGCGGAATATCCGCGCGACGGAACCAAGGCGTTGATCGGCGGCATGCTCAAACACCAGATCGACACCAAGCCGCTATCGCGAATTGGCAGGATCGCAACGCAAGTCGATGTTGTGAAATTCGTCGACGCCGCGCCGTTTCCAGGCTGACCGGCGCACAGGAAATGGTCATGTCGAATGAAGACCGGCGCGTCTGCGTCGTCGGTGCGGGGCCGGCTGGCATAGCGGCGGCCCGCGCGCTCAAGGCCGCCGGGCTCGGGTTTGACGTGTTCGAGAAGAACCCCGGCGTCGGCGGCATCTGGAATCCGGATCACGCGGGATCGCCGATGTATGACAGCGCCCACTTCATTTCGTCGAAGGGAATGTCGACGTCGACGTTTCGCGGGCATCCGTTTCCGGGCAGTGCCGCTGTCTACCCGAGCCACGCCGAAGTGCTCGCCTATCTCGAAGGGGTTGTCGCCGGGGAGGGGCTGCTTCCCTCGATCCATCTCTCGATGCCCGTCGAGCGAGCCGAGCGGGTGGGCGACGGATGGAACGTCAGGGCGGGCGGTATGACGCGGAACTATGCTGCGCTGATCTGCGCGTCGGGTTCGCTCTGGGATCCCGTCATGCCGGATATTGAAGGCCGCGATTGTTTTGGCGGGATGATCCGTCACAGCGTTTCGTACCGGTCCGCGGATGAAATTCGCGGCAAGCGCGTTGTCGTTGTGGGGGCAGGCAATTCGGCGGTAGATATCGCCTGTGACGCGGCACGAAGTGCGGTTTCCGTATCGCTGTCGTTACGTCGCGGGTACTGGTTTGTGCCCAAATTCATCGGCGGCCGGCCGACGGATACCGTGTTTCGCGACCAGCAAGGTCTGGCCGATTGGGTCCAGCCCCCCAACATCGAGGCGCTGCTTGAACTGCTGGTGGGAAGACCCGAATCCTTCGGGCTTCCCAGGCCGGACCACGCGCCCTTCTCATCGCACCCGATCATGAACACCGAGGTGCTGCATCATCTCGGTCACGGCAGGATCAAGGCGCGGACGTCGATCGAGCGTGTCGAACCCGGGGTCGTCGTCTACGATGACGGTCATCGCGAACCGGCCGACGAGATCATCCTCGCCACCGGCTATCGGGCGAGCGTCCCCTATCTGGCGGACGACGTCCTGGATTTCGAAGGGGGCAATCGTCCGCGCTTCTGGATGCGGCTCTTTCATCCGACCCACCGCAATCTCTATGGTCTCGGTTTCATCGAAACTAACTCCTCGGTGTACGGGCTGTTCGAGTCGGGGGCGGAGTTGATCGCCGCACACATCCGCGCCGGACTTGACGGCAACCCGGCGCGAGATGCGTTCGATGCCGAAATCGAATCCGGTCGTGAGCCGGACCTCACCGGCGGGAGGGCCCTGATCGGCTCGATGCGTCACGTGGGGTATGTGGACAGCCGCATTTATCAACGCGAATTGTCGGTGCTGCTGAACTCTCATTTTACGGCCTGACGCCGGACGGTACTCGAGTGGCGGGCCGCGTTTCGAAGCCAGTGCCGCCATCATGCGGGCGATCAATGCCGGGTTTTCGGTCGAGGGCAGGCTGCCTGCTCGAACGAAGAAGGCCCGCAAGCCGAAATCGCCATGGGGTGAGCGGAGCGGGATGGCCCTGGACGAGTGACGCGTGCCGCTCACGCCGCCGCGTAAGCTGCAATCTTCTTGATCTGCGGCGCGAGCAGGTCTTCGGCTGTTTCGAGATCGAAGCGCGCCTGAATATTCATCCAGAACGCACCGCCGGTCTTGAAGAATTTGCCAAGCCGCAGCGCGGTGTCGGCCGTCACGGGCTTTTCCTCGCGCGCGATGCGCTCGATCCGGGTGCGCGGCACGTTCAGCGCAGCCGCGACCGCGTAAGGCGTCAGCTTGAGCGGAACGAGAAATTCCTCTCGCAGGATTTCGCCGGGATGAACCGGCGGAAGTTTCCTTGCCAGAAGTTTCCTTGCCAGAAGTTTCCTTGCCAGAAGTTTCCTTGCCAGAAGTTTCCTTGCCATGTGCGAACTCCTGCGGTCAAACCCAGTTCTCAGCCCTGATCCCCGGCATGCGTACGAACTCGCGCATGTTGTTGGTGACAATGATCAACCCTTCGCTGCGAGCATGACCGCCGATCTGCATGTCGTGCGGGCCACAGGGCGCTCCCGCGCGTTCCAGTTCCGCTCGAACCTGGCCGTAATGTGCAGCCGCCTTGGCCTCGAACGGCAGCACGTCGAGACGCGCCGTGAAATGCTCGATGGCCGTCAGGTTCTCGATCCGGCGCGCTGACTTCTCGGCACCAAAGTGCAACTCGCCGAGCGTGATGCTGGAGATGCAGAGTTGTTCGGCCAGTGAATTGAATTTCTCGCGCAACTCCGCCGGATAATTCTTCATCACATAGATGCAGATATTGGTGTCGAGCATGTAGGTCAGCATCAGAGCGGCTCGCGCTCCTCGGCCGGCGGCTGCTCGCGTCCGGCCATGAAATCCTCGCTTGCGCGCGGACCGGTATTAAACAGATCGTCCCACCGCTTGCCTTGCGGCACGATCACACGGCTGCGGCCGATCTTCAAAATATCGACCTGATGCACGTCCTCCGGAAAGGCGACGGCCTTGGGCAGTCGCACGGCCTGGCTGCGATTGCTGGTAAACACCGTTGAACTCGTCATGATGATCTTCCCGTATGTATATCCATCTGGGATATACATATAGGAAATGCCCGATTTTGCAAGGGTGGTCGCTTTAACCGCCAGTCGAGCGGTTGGAGAAGGTGGGGAAAGCCAGGCCCGACGTCCTTCTTCCGTCATCTTTTCTCGATCAGGGCCCAGCGCTCAACCCTGATCCCCGGCATGCGCACAATCTTGCAGGTGTTGTCCGCGAAACAAATCACTCCATCTCATCCAGCACCCTCAGCGCCTCCCTCAGCAACGCCTGCATCCGCTTCTGTTCCGCAATCGCCTCCCGTGTAAACATCCCGTGCTTCCGCGCATTCCGGTTTTCCCCAGGCGCGCCGGATCCGTTTGCTCCGCCGTGCATGCGGCAGCGCATCTGGCCGTTGACCGCCGGCGCGCGGCATGCGTGGCCGGATCGGGTTTTGGCGCCGCACCGCGGGCTCGCCAGCATCGGGCCGGTGATGCGGAGGTGATCGGTCATCCCTGGGCCTCCCGATTGTCATCATCGCGCGTTCACTGGCAGTCAGGAGTCTTTGCCGCGCTCTTCGCCCCGGACGCTGCGCCCTTGTCCGAAACGATCACGTTCGCATGCTGCGTGACGTTGCCGACGATGGCGTTGCCGCCGTCGCCGACGGACACGTTCTGCACGGTAATCGCAGGCTCGCCGCGGCTGCGGTAACGGTTGAGCGCATCGATCTGGGCGGGAAACGTGCGAGTGAGCCGGCCCAAAGCGCGCACGGCGCTGTCGTGCCGGGCGGAATCTTCGGCCGCCGCGACCTTGTGGGCGCATCGCATCGCCATCGCGTGAACCGAGACCATCTGCGCCACCAGCATGGCCTCGATGGAATCCCTCGGCTTGATGTCCTTCACCATCGAAATCATGAAAGCGAGATTGACCTCGTCAGGATTGCCATCGGACACGCTGGCCCGGGCCAGTTGCCGGAGGATGCCGTCCATCGCTTCGCGGTCGGCGGCCCCCAGCGCGTCGGCCACGAGCCGCTCGCCGAGTTCCGGATCCGGATGGTCGATAAAGAATTTGCTCGCCGCAAACCTGATCCGCGGGGTTGCGGTGGCCGCGGCCGGATCGGTTACGGCTGCTGTCGTTGGCATCGTGATGTCGGGTGCAGTGTCCATCTCGGGATTCTCCGGGTACGCGCGATCGTGCCGCGCGCGGTTCGGCCACGCGCGGGCGATCGTTCGCCGCGGCGGCGCTGTGCAGTTCTGGTGGTGGATGAGGATGCGAGCCGCAATCGGTCCGGCGCGCCCGCACGTGCGGGGCGACGGGTGTCCTGAGGATTGCGGGATTTTGCAATAATGCCGCTGATTTGCCCGACGTGTCAAAGCGTTTTCGCTGGGGCCGTCCGAAGCGGTGCCGCGCCAAAAAAGCTACTTTGCATGGGGTTGTTTTCGATATTTTTATCGCGACACTGCAGCGTCGGTCTGAAGGGACGTGTGGAGAGCAAAAATATGAGCAGCTTGGTAATCGCGGGCGGCCGGGTGGTGGACCCCGCGAGCGGGATGGATGCCGTGGGCGATGTGGCCGTGGTGGACGGGAAGATCGCCGCGGTTGGCACCGGGCTCGGCAGCGCCGAGCGGGTGATCGATGCGGCGGGGCTCGTCGTCGCACCCGGCTTCATCGATCTGCACGCGCACGGCCAGTCGCTGCCGGCCGATCGCATGCAGGCTTTCGACGGCGTGACGACGACGCTTGATCTCGAGGCGGGCGTGCTGCCGGTCGCGTCCTGGTACAACAAGCAGGCCGCGAGGGGCCGCGCGCTGAACTACGGCGCCGCTGCCAACTGGGCCTTCGCGCGGATCGGCGCGATGACGGGTTCGAATTCGGAGAGCTCGCTGGAAGCGTTCGGCAATGCGATGCGCGACAAGCGCTGGATGGACAATGTCGCCAGCGACGGCGAAGTCGCCGGGATTCTCGATCGCCTCGCCATCGGTCTGAACGAGGGCGGGATCGGCATTGGCATTCTCAATGCGTATGCGCCCGGCGCCGGTGTGCAGGAACTCACCGCCGTGTGTCAGCTGGCGGCGTCGCAGGATGTCGCAACCTTCACCCACGTCGCCTACATGTCGCGCATCGATCCCGAAAGCGCGGCGGAAGCCTATATCCGCCTGATCGGCTATGCTGGCGCCACCGGCGCGCATATGCACATCTGCCACTTCAATTCGTCGAGCAAGACCGATATCGAGCGCTGCGCCGCGCTGGTCGCGAAGGCGCAGGCGCAGGGCCTGCCCATCACGGTGGAGGCGTATCCGTATGGCACCGGCTCGACGGTGCTCGCCGCCGCCTTCTTCAGCGATCCCGAATTCGAGGCGCGCAACGGCCTCGGCTACGACAGCGTGCAGCGCGTGACCGACGGCAAGCGGTTTCGCGACCGGGAGGAACTGCTGGCGGCGCAGAAGGAGGAGCCGTCCACGCTGGTGCTGTGGCACGTCCTCGACATCGAGAACAATCCGCACCATCGCGATCTTCTCGACATGTCCGTGCTCTATCCGGGCGGCGCGATCGCATCCGATGCGATGCCGTGGACGCTGTCGACCGGAAAACCCTACACCGGCGATGCCTGGCCGCTGCCCGACGATGCCACCTCGCATCCGCGCTCCGCAGGCTGTTTCACCCGCTTCATCCGCGAATGGGTGCGCGAGCGGCGAAAACTGTCGCTGCTCGAAGGCGTCCGCAAATGTGCGCTGATCCCGGCCGAAATTCTCTCCCGCAGCACGCCGGCGATGCGCGCCAAGGGAAGACTGCAGGCCGGCGCGGATGCCGACATCGTCGTGTTCGACTACGACACGCTGAGCGATCGCGCGACGTTCTCGGCGATGAATCGCCCGTCCGAAGGCGTCCGGCATCTGATCGTCAGCGGTCATCCGCTGATTTCGGACGGCGTGCTCGATGAGGCGGCGCGGCCTGGCCGTCCGGTGCGCCGGCCGTTTGTCGAGGCGTGACGTTGCCGGTCCCGATCCTGTTGGTGACCGGCTTCCTCGGCGCCGGCAAGACCACGGTCGTCAATCACCTGCTGGCGCACGCCGAGGGACGCCGCATCGCCGCCGTCGTCAATGATTTCGGCGCCATCAACATCGATGCGGAATTGATCGCAGGCGCCAGCGATGGCGTCGTCAGCCTCGCCAATGGCTGCATCTGCTGCTCGCTCGAAGGCGATCTGTTGCGCACGCTCGCGAGCCTGCTGCGGCGCGACCCGCGGCCGGAGTTCATCGTCATCGAGACCAGCGGTATCGCCGATCCCGCCGATATCGTCCGCAATCTGATGGACCCGATGATCTGGCGCGAAGCGCCGCTGGAAACGGTGCTGTGCGTGGTGGATGCGACGACCACGCTGGGAAAGCTGGATGACGCGCTGGTGCGCTCGCAACTGCGCATGGCCGACGTGGTGGCGCTGAGCAAGACGGATCTGGCGACCCCTGCGGATGGCGCAGCATTGCGCGATGCCGTCCGCGCGATACGTCCCGCCGCTGTGATCGTCGATGCGCCGAACGGCGACGTGCCGGTGGCGCTGCTGTTTCCCGCCGACATTGACCGCGTGTCGCGTGATCCCGGCCCGCCGCGGCCGAAGGCCGACCGGTTCGAAACGCTGAGCTGGAGCTCGGAACGGCCGGTGTCGCTGCCACGCTTGCAGCAAGCGATCGGCCGGCTGATGCCAAAACTCGCGCGGGCAAAGGGGTTGTTCGAGACAACAGCGCAGCCGGGACGAACAACCGTGTTTCAACTCGCCGGCGGCCGCGCAACGCTGGTGGCGGGTGACCCACTGGCGCCCGGCGTAGCGCGGACGCGCCTCGTGTTCATTGCCGAACTCGGCGTGCTCTCGGCTGCCGAGATCGACAAGGCCATGTCCGAATGCGTCGAAGCCTAGGCGCCCGTCACGCGCCAGATCACGTCGCCGACATCGTCGGCCACCAGCAGCGAACCATCCGGGCCGAGCGTGACGCCAACGGGGCGGCCGTACGACACGGATTCGTCCGGCGCGAGAAAACCCGTCAGAATATCGCGCGCGGGGCCGGAGGGGCGGCCGTTCTCGAAGGGAATGAAGACGACGGCGTAGCCGCTGAGCTTGCTGCGATTCCAGGAGCCGTGCTGGCCGATCACCATGCCGTCCGGGAAACCGGGAAGGGTGCCCGCCGGCATCCAGCACAGGCCGAGCGACGCTGTGTGGCCGCCGAGCGCATAATCGGGCGTGATCGTCTTTGCGACCATCGCCGGGTCCTGCGGCACGCGATCGTCCACCGTCTGGCCCCAGTAGCAGTAAGGCCAGCCGTAGAAGCCGCCGTCGCGCACGGACGTCAAATAATCCGGCGGCACTTCGTCGCCGAGGCCGTCGCGCTCGTTGACGACGGTCCAGAGCACATTGGTGTTCGGCTCCCACGCCATGCCGACGGCGTTGCGCAGGCCGCCGGCGAAGATGCGGCTGGTGCCGCGCGCAAGATCGAGCTCGTAGATCGCGGCGCGGCCTTCCTCGACCTCCATGCCGGCTTCGGCGATGTTGCTGAGCGAACCGACACCGGCATAGAGCTTGGTCTGATCCGCGCTCGGCAGCAGGCTGCGTGTCCAGTGCCCTGAAGGCTTGAATGCGATCAGCTTGCGTCCCTCGGCCGTGATGCTGTCTGCACCGGCTACATAAGGAAAGGCGACCACGCCGTCGGTGTTGCCGACATAGAAGGTGTCGCCGACCAGCGCCATGCCGAACGGCTGGCTCAAATTCTCCATGAAAATGCCGCGCCCTTCGGCGACGCCGTCGCCGTCACGGTCGCGGAGCAGCGTGATGCGGTTGGCGCTGGTGCCGAGCGCCCGTGCGCGCCGCATCGTCGCCTGCATCGCATAGTGAAACACGCTGCGCGGCGGGCCGGCGATCTGGTTGGATTCGGCGATCAGCACGTCGCCGTTCGGCAGCACGTTGATCCAGCGCGGATGGTCGAGGTCTCTTGCGAATGCGTTGACCTTGAGTCCGGGCGCCGCGGTCGGCTTCTGCCCTTCGCTCCAGCCCTGCGCCGAGGGCATCTTCAGCGTCGGGATCGCGCCTTGCGGCTTGGCTTGCGGAATCTCGGGCGCGTTGCCCCAGGCCGGCGTCTGCTCGGCGCCCTGCAGCCGCCGCCACAGCAGCGCGGCGGCGCCGATCAGCGCGACGATCCGCGCAAAAATGCCCGAGAAATTCATGCCGTTCTCCTGTCGATCCACCGCGTGCCGCCCGAGTTCATATTGGTTTTGAGCGGCTTCGTCGACCGTTCGCCGGGGCTGGCTTTTCACCGGCGCATTGCTTATCTGGTGTCCAGCTGACGCGGGCGAGGGTGCCTGCCCAATTGTGGTGATGAGGTTCGTATGCTGAAAGTGGCAGGGATGACGCTGGCGATCGGAATGATGGCGGCAGCCGCGCCCGCGCGCGCCCAGACCTACGATCCCCGCTACCCCGTGTGCATCCAGACCTACGGCATCGACGGCGGCATCATCGAATGCAGCTTTTCGACGCTCGCCCAGTGCGCCGCGTCGGCGTCGGGCCGCGCTGCGCAATGCATCAACAATCCGTTTTTCGCGGGTGGGCCGGGATCGCCCCTCGCGCGGCCACGCCGCGGTTACTAGGGAACCGCGCCGCCAGGCGACGGTTGCCGTTTTGCCGACGCCATCGCTTCCGCGTATAGTTCGGCGACATTCTCCCGTCCGCGAGGCCTCGTGACTGCCCAGAATCCTGCCGCCGGCAAGCCGGTCGATCCTTCCGTTCTCGTCAACGTCCCGCGCCTGGTGACGGCCTATTTCGCAGGCCGGCCCGATCCCACCGATCCCGTCCAGCGCGTCGCCTTCGGCACGTCGGGACATCGCGGCTCGTCGCTGAAAAATTCGTTCAACGAAAACCACATCCTGTCGACGACGCAGGCGATCTGCGATCACCGTCGCGAAATCGGGCTGACCGGGCCGCTGTTCATCGGCATCGATACCCATGCGCTGGCCGAGCCGGCGCTGGCAAGCGCGGTCGAAGTGTTCGCCGCCAACGGCGTCGAGATCATGCTCGACCAGCACGGCGGCTACACGCCGACGCCGGTGATCTCGCATGCGATTCTCAGCTACAACAAGGGACGAACCGGCGGCCTCGCCGACGGCGTCGTCATCACGCCGTCGCATAATCCGCCCGACGACGGCGGCTACAAATACAATCCGCCGCATGGCGGCCCCGCCGATACCGATGTGACCGGCAAGGTCGAGAAGGCCGCCAACGCCTATATGGCCGCCGGCATGAACGGCGTGTCACGCATTCCCTATGATCGTGCCCGCAAGGCGTCCACGACGCATCTGCACGATTACGTCACGCCCTATGTCGCCGACCTCGGCAATGCCGTCGATCTGGCGCTGATCAAATCATCGGGCGTCAGGATCGGTATCGATCCGCTCGGTGGCGCCGCCGTGCATTACTGGCAGCCGCTGATCGAGCATTACGGCATCAACGCGACCATCGTGAACGATGCCGTCGATCCGACCTTCCGCTTCATGACCGCCGACTGGGACGGCAAGATCCGGATGGATTGCTCGTCGCCATTCGCGATGGCGAGCCTGATTCAAATGCGCGGCAGGTTCGACGTCGCCTTTGCCAACGATACCGATGCCGACCGTCACGGCATCGTAACGCGCTCGAACGGCCTGATGAACCCGAACCACTTCCTCGCCGCCGCGATCGCCTATCTGTTCGACCACCGGCCGCAATGGGGCGCGCAGGCTGCGATCGGCAAGACGGTGGTCTCGAGTTCGATCATCGACCGCGTCGCCAGGAAGCTGGGTCGCAGGCTGGTGGAGACGCCGGTCGGCTTCAAATGGTTTGTCGAGGGCCTCGGTACCGGCGCATTCGGGTTCGCCGGCGAGGAGAGCGCCGGCGCCTCGTTCCTCAAGCGCGACGGCTCGGTGTGGACCACCGACAAGGACGGGATGGTGATGGGGCTGCTCGCCGCCGAAATCCTCGCCAGGACCGGCCGCGATCCGAGCCAGCTGTTCTCGGCGCTGACGTCCGAACTCGGCGTGCCCTATTACGAGCGGATCGATGTGCCGGCGACGCCCAAGCAGAAGAACGCCCTCAAGGCGCTCGGGCCGGAGCAACTCGGCATGCGCGACCTCGCCGGCGATGCCGTCACGGCGGTCAGGACCAAGGCGCCCGGCAACGACCAGTCGTTCGGCGGCATCAAGGTGGAATCCGCCGCCGGCTGGTTTGCCGCCCGGCCCTCCGGCACCGAGGACGTCTACAAGATTTACGCCGAAAGCTTCAAAGGCCCGGACCACCTCAAGGCGATCCAGCAGGACGCCCAGCGCGCCATCGCCAGGGTGTTCTGACCCGCGCCGAGCGCCGGACTGCCTCGATTCGGTACATTTGCCCGGTCACAGGACCGTCCAGGCGCCGGTCGTGACCCGCGATCACGCTGAGATCACGAGACCATCCGCAATGTTAAAATAGGAGTTAGCCGCCGGGTGCCGTCGGGGGACGGGTGCCTGCGCTATCGAGAGCTACCGGGGGATGAAATGACTGCGGAATCGGTTGTTTATTATCTGAATCGCGCGCCTGAAAGCGATCCGAACGACCAAACCGAATGGCTCGTTACGGCGCTGGCCAACTATACCGGCGCGGAGTTGCGTGAGTTGCTCTATGTGGCGGAAGAGCCGGGCTTCTTCGAACTGATGCGCGGGCTGTTTGCGCTGCCGGAAGAAAGCCGTGCTGTGCTGCAGCATTTTCTCGAGACCGGCCATCCGTCGGCGATGAAAGCGGCGATCGACCCGAAGGGCCGGCTGACGCTCGAACACGAGCAGCGGGTCAGGCCTCTCCCCGGGATCGCAAATTAGCGCCCGCAACGCCTAGAGGTTGTGTTAGGCTCCTGATCTATACAGTTGGGAGCCTGATGATGGCGACGAGGAAGTCCGGCCCACTCGACGAAATGGTGGGCGCCAAGATTCGTCTGTTTCGGACCAACCGCGGCATGAGCCAAAGCCTGCTCGCGGAAAAGATCGGCGTTTCCTTCCAGCAGGTGCAGAAATACGAGAAGGGCGCCAACCGCGTCGGCGCCAGCCGGCTGTCGCAAATCGCCGCCGTGCTCGGCATTTCCGTCGGTGAGTTGTTCGAAAACACCGACAATCGAATCGCGGGCCTGAACTCACCGGTTCAGATGCTGGCCGAGCCCGGCGCCTTGCGGGTTCTCAAGGCCTATGTGCGCACGACCAATCCGCGCGTGCGGCTTTCGATCGCCAGGCTGGTGGAGAGCATCGCCGATCGATCGCAGGTCACGAGCGCCGGAGGCGCACGGCTGGACCTTGCCGGCCGTGCGGAAGGCGGGGGCTCCCGCACCCGCGGGTAGTTCATGGATCAGCCGGTGGCGCGGATCGGTACTCTT
>JAQSDT010000637.1:19854-25220 GCA_029946075.1 bacterium
CGGGAATGAATTCTCCGATCCAGTCGCATCGTGTCGCTTCGATGTGCCAGGACATCGCTTCCTCCGCGGACGGCGCCGGATCGGGAATGTCCTTGCGGATTTCCTTGCCGTCGAGCCAGCCGCGGCTATGCGAATAGCGCGCCTTGCAGGTGAGGTGGATATCGTCGCTGCCTTGCAGCAGCACGTACCCGTCCGCCGGAAAAAACGTGCCCGCGAGCTCCATCGCGCCCGGCAGCTGACGCACCAGCAGGAAGGTACTGCTGGATTGCGTCTCCGATTCCGCGACCAGCACGCCGACCAGGCTGTGGATCGGCGAGATCGACTGCGGCGCGGCCAGCGCCAGCGGCTCGGTGATCGGACCGGCCGTCGCAATGGAAATATACTCGCCGTCGGGACCCCAGCGGCAGGCAATGAGCCACTCGCGGCTTCGGCTGCGAATCAAGGTTGGCTTGGCATAATCCGACCGGGCAATATCGGCTGCCATGGCTATGACTAGGGCTTTCGCGAGCATAAGTTCCTCCAGGGCGAGGGCAGGTTTGGCCTCACATCCGGAGTCTGCGTGTCAGGCGTGAGGTCATCGTGAGTGGCGCTGGAAATTCACTGCAGCAATTGTTCGTCCGTGCGGCGGCGTTGCTGCTCGGCAACGCATCGGATGCTGCTGCCGATCACGATGCCCGGCAACTGCTGCAGGCGCTCGACTACGCGGCAGTGGAACCCGTCGCTGGAGGCGAGCGAATCGCGCCTGACATGGCGAACCGGGCACAGCTGCTGATGGCCGCTTCGCGGTTTGCGCGCGTGTTTGAACTAAGCGCGCCCGACGCGCCGGGGCTGATCGCTTTCGGCGCGCAGTTCGAACCGGCACTCGCCGATTCCCTGCACGCGGAAAGCCCGATGGTCGGCGTGTCCGGTGTTGGCCTGACGCTGCGCGAGGCTTTTCAGGGATGCATCGGCGAAGGGGTCGAATATCTCTCCCAATTGCAACACCAGAGCGATCGGTTCCTCACCGGCACCGACGAACTCGTGAGCGGGCTCGGCCCGCAGACGCTGGAACTGGTCGCGGCCTTGTCCGAGCGGCGAACCGATCCGCAGAAGCCGCTGTCTCTGCATCGCGTCATCAATCTGGCCGACGGCAGCGATGCGTGGCTGCCGGCCGATATTTGCGTGCGACGGCCACCGGCGCAGCGCGACTGCACGCCGCCATTCCCGTTGAGCATCGGATCGGCGGCCGGCCCGTCGCGCGAGGCGGCGGCGCTGCACGGCCTGCTCGAATTGATCGAGCGCGACGCGACGGCGCTGTGGTGGCGCGGCGGCCGGTTTGGCCGCTCGATCCCGCCGCACCATGCGGCCGTCGCCCTGGCCGAAAATCTGTTGCGGCGGCTCCGGCAGGGTGCGCCGTCGCCGCGCCGGACATGGCTGCTCGATATCACGACCGATATCGGCGTGCCCTGTGTTGCGGCCGTGTCCTGCCGCGCGGATGGCTCCGGTTTTGTCTTCGGCCTTGCCGCGCGGCCCAAGCTCGAAGCGGCGGTTCGTTCCGCGATTGTCGAGATGTGCCAGGGTGAACTGGCCGATGCCGTGGTTGCAACCAAACTCGCCGAACGTGGTGAGGACGCACTCAATGCGCAGGACCGGATTCACCTGCAGCGCGCGCGGGTTAATGCCGACCGATGCGCGTTGCTGCAGCCGCTCCCGGAGTACGCGACACATATCGATATCGACGCAACTGAAGCGAGCGTCATATTTGCAATGATCGTACAGCGGTTGCAAACGCTCGGCATCGAGACGTTTTATCTGGATCTCACGCGTTCGCATGTCGCCATTGCCGTGATCCGCGTGATTGCACCGGGCCTGCAACTCGAACCGTCGGAGATCGTCACGGCGCGACTGCGGGACGCCATTGCGCGAACCGGGGGCGGCGCAACCTATACCGGTGGCGTCGCTTTGATGTAAGATAGTTTGAAATTACCAGTTTATCCCGGAAGCCGGTGTATGCAGGCCAGCGCAAGCGCCAAGACTGCAGACGATACCGCGGCTGCGCCTGAAAGCGCGCCGCGACTCTCGGTATCGTTGGTGGGCCGTCTTGGTCTCCGACTCGACGGCCGCCCGATCGAACTGCGAACCCGCAAGGCGGGTGCCGTCCTGAGTTATCTCGCCCTGTCCGAGACCAAGCAGGAAAGCCGGGAACGACTGGTCGGCCTGTTTTGGAGCCGTTCGGACGAGGAAAAGGCGCGCGCTTCGCTGCGGCAGGTCGTCCGCGAGTTGCGCTCGGTGCTCGAGGACGCCGGATATCGCGGCTTCGTCGCTGAACGGCTGCTGATCGGTATCGACATCGGGCAAATCGAGGTCGATATCGAAAGCGTGCTGCAACTCGCCGAAAGCGAGCGCGTCCATCCCTTGCTGCTCGACACCCAGCACCTCGACGAGCGGCTGCTCGAAGGCATGGACGACCTCGACCCGTCGTTCCGTGTCTGGGTGCTCGCCAAGCGTCAGACCATCCAGGAACGGCTGATGCGAAGTCTCGAAGCCGGTTTGACCGCCGTCCACATACCCACGGACACCCGCAAGAAAATCGCTGCCGCGATCGTCAACCTCGATCCCACCCATGAACACGCCTGTCGGCATCTGATGCGCACGCATGCCGAGGACGGCGACGTCGCCGGCGCGCTGCGCATCTACAAGGCGCTGTGGGAATTGCTGGATCGCGATTACGCGCAAGAGCCGTCGCCGGCAACCGAAGAACTCGTCGCCAATATCAAGCTCGGCGTGTTCGAACGGCCGGCGGCCGATCGCAGCGCGCCGGCGGCGAGCGGCGAATTCGCCGTTCGGATCGTCGCCGGCGCAGCGCTTCAGACCGCGAGGACGCCGTCTGCCAATGCCCCCGCCAAGACGCGCCTGGTGCTGCGGCCGTTCGCCATGCACGGCGTCGACGACGACCACAGCCATCTGGTGCAGGGATTCTCGCAGCATCTCGCCGCGTGCCTGGTGCGCTTCCGCGAATGGAGCGTCGTCGATCGTCCGCCGGCAGCGCTCGTGCTGGCGCCCGACGCATCGCCGCAATATTGCATCGAAACCACGGCGTATCAGGCTGGCGACGAAATCAACATCGTGATGGTGTTGCGGGACGACACGACGGGCATTTACGTCTGGAGTGAAAGTTTTCGGCTCGGCCTCAGCAACTGGTTCGAGACCCAGCAGCGCATCATTCGCCGGATTGCGACGTCGCTGAACGTGCAGCTGTCGACCGAAAGGCTGATGCGGCTCGCCGGCGAGCCCGATGTTTCGCTCGATCTGCACGACCGCTGGTTGCGCGGGCAGAGCCTGCATTTCAAATACGACGCGGAAAGCTGGCAGCGGGCGGTCGATATTTTCAGCGATGCAATCCGCGACAATCCGGGTTTCTCGCCTTGCTACAGCAGCCTCGTTCAGATGAACAACATCGAGCACCTGGTGCATCCCGGGATCTTCCGGGATATCGAAAAGGCGAAAGCCACGCTCGAACTGGCGAAGATCGCGGTGCAGCTCGATCCGGTCGACTCCCGCGCGCATCTGTGTTGCGGCTGGTCGTACGTGTTTGCGTTACGTGAAGCAGAAGCGGCATCGCATATGGAGCTGGCGTGTGAGCTGAACGACAACGACCCGTGGACCCTGCTTTCGGGCGCGCATTACTCGGTGCTGTGCGGTTCGATCGAGCAGGCCCGGTCTCGTGCCGAACGGGCGCTGGCGCTGTCTCCCGCGCCCCGCTATCTCGAATGGGCGTATCACAGCACGGTGCGCTTCTTCTGCGGCGACTATGCCGGGGCCATCGAGGCTTGCGATCGTGCGGAGGGGATCAACAAGATTCTGCCGGCCTGGCGCGCGGCGTCGCTGTTCCAGCTCGGACGCGTCTCGCAAGCCCAGGAAGAAATCCAGCGCTTCGTCAATGGACTGCGCTCGTTCTGGGTGGGACCGTCAGCTCCGACCGACGAAGCCGTGGCGCGGTGGGTTCTGCAGGCGCATCCGATCGGCGTCAGGGAGAGATGGGAAACCCTGCGCCACAGCTTGCGCGGCGCAGGGCTTTCTGTCGACGGGATCGCCTATTTGTCGCGGTCCAATCAGGAACAATAGCTGATCGTGTAATCGCCGATGCGCTCGGCGTGCACCTTGAATTTCTCGGCTTCCGGAATCACCGGATCCATGCCGTTGAACAGACGCTTGTAGAACGGCGGAAGCGGATAGGTCGCGCCGGGCTGGCTGAGCTTTTCTTCGGAGTCCGCAATCGCCTGGGCGGGCGGCAAGCGCACCACGATGGTGTCCAGATGCTGCTCGACGAAATTCACTTTCGTGAAGCGGTCCGGCACCGACATGAATACCTGGGCCTTGGCGAGCTGCGCCTTGAATTCGTCGACCGTGGTCGGGATCGGATACTCGTTCTCGTCGTCGAGATAGTTCTTGCCGGTGGACCAGGTCTTGACCAGGTTGCCCCAACGCTCGTGATTGGTGACTTGCATTCTCTCGAGTGCCATTGTCGCTACTCCTCCGGGTTGCGTGAGACGGATGATTCCGCCTCACAAAAATGCGGGCACGGCCTGCCGCAGATCGGCGATCTCGGTGGTGAATTCCACCAGTTGAGCCATGCTTGAAATGTCGGGAATGTCCTGTAATACGTTCGCCAGATAAAATTCACGGGATATGCCGCCGAGTTGTCCAGTCAGCGAGCCGGCGTCGGCTGCATGCGGATTGGCAGCAAGCGCTCCGAAAATAACTTCCGAAATGATGATCGATCCGAGCAGCCCGAGATGCTGCCCGTTCGCCTGATGCATCGCCTCGAACAGTACGAAGAATGGCAGCGGCGGGTCGTTCGACAGCGTTTCGATATCGTCTGACGTCAGCGCACCGTAGGCCGGTTCGGCGCTGAGCCATTCGCGCAGCTTGCCGACGCGATACTCGCGGTCGGCGAGCAGGCGAGACATCGCGACGAAATGCGGCCGGCGGTTCCCGATCCCGGCGATCAGCGCGTCCACCGACCACATGCCGGCGAGCCCCGCGCCGAGCAGGTCGCGATAGAGCAGGCCGACCCGCTCGGTCTGGTCGAACGCCGGGAAGATCTTGTCGTTGCCCATGCCGTCGCTCAGATGCGGTCCGATCCGGCGGCTGAGATTCGGCGTCGATCCGTCGATGTCGAAGAAGCGCGACCATTGCACCATCCAGGTCTCGTCGAGCGGCATGTTGGCCGGATCGTTCAGCGACGATTTTTCGAGCGTGACGTTGAGATCGTGCAGCGACTGATCGTTGATCTGGTACTCGGGCCGCACCATGGCGTGACCGAAGCGGAATGCGCCATGGGAGAACTCGAAGGGAATTTCCCAGTCGCGAATCGAAAGGTTTTC
>JAQSDT010000638.1 GCA_029946075.1 bacterium
TGCCGTCATAGGCGCCGGCCCGGCCCCGGGCCGCATCGGCCGCGCCGGGCACGGCCAGCGAGGCCAGGGCGGCGGCGACCGGAAGCCAGCGCAGGGCGCGGCGGGACGAAATGGCGGCAAAACAGGCAAATAATCGCTGAAATCGGGACATTTGGTGCTGCTCCGCAGGGGATGTTCATGACATCTCGGCAATAGGTAGCAGCACCGCATGACAGGGTTCATCGCGCGCTTCATCGTTGCCAATTCGCGTTTCCTCTGCCATAAGCCCAGCCTTCACCGCCCGGCTGATCAAGGGCTGCCGTGTCGGTGTCCGTGCGGGTTTCCTCGTTTGCGAGAAAAACCTGAGCACGATCAACGCTCTAACGAGCATTTCAGGCTGCAAAAGCGCCCCTCGGGCGCGTTTTTCTGTGGCCCATAGGAGAGCCAAATGCCCAAGCTGAAGACCAAGTCGGGCGCTAAAAAGCGCTTCAAGGTGACTGCTACCGGCAAAGTACTGGCCGCCCAGCGCGGCAAGCGCCACGGCATGATCAAGCGGACGAAGAAGCAGATTCGTCAGCTTCGCGGCACCCGCGTGCTGTTCAAGACCGACGGCGACAACATCAAGAAGTACTTCTTGCCGAACGCCTGATCGCGTTCACGCCATAGCAGCCGGGCCGCGCTTGCGCGGCTATCCCGTCACCTCATTTCTGATCAAGGATTACAGTCATGTCTCGCGTCAAACGCGGTGTGACCGCTCACGCCAAGCACAAGAAAGTCTACAAGGCCGCCAAGGGTTTCCGCGGCCGCCGCAAGAACACCATCCGCGCCGCCAAGGCCGCCGTCGAGAAGGCCGGCCAATATGCGTTCCGCGACCGCAAGCGCAAGAAGCGCACGTTCCGCGCGCTCTGGATCCAGCGCATCAACGCCGCGGTTCGTCCGTTCGGCATGACCTACAGCGTCTTCATCAACGGCCTCGCCAAGTCGGGCATTCTGGTGGACCGCAAGGTGCTGTCGGATCTCGCCATCACCGAGCCGGCGGCGTTCCAGGCGATCGCCGAGAAGGCCAAGGCTGCGCTCGCAGCGTAAGCTTAAAAAACGCTCGCTGCGTCCTCCGGTGTCATGCCCCGCGAATGCGGGGCATCCAGTAACCACCGACCTGCATCGTTGACCCCGGGGGTTACTGGATCATCCGCATCAGCGGATGATGACGGTTTCGTTTGCCGGACTGCCGCGCGCCCCCGAAAGGTGACCGTCGCCATGTCCGATCTCGCTCAACTCGAATCCGAAATCCTCGGCCAGATCGCCGCCGCCGGCGACGAAGCCGCCCTCGAAGCCGTGCGCGTCGCGGCGCTGGGCAAGAAAGGCTCGATCTCGGCGCTGCTCGCCACCCTCGGCAAGATGTCGCCGGACGAGCGCAAGACGCAGGGCGCCGCGATCAACCTCGCCAAGGACAAGGTGACGAACGCGCTGACCGCGCGCCGCGATATTCTCAAATCGGCAGCGCTCGATGCGCGGCTGGCTTCCGAAACCATCGACGTCACGCTGCCGCTGCGCGAAGCCGCCGCCGAACAGGGCCGCATCCATCCGCTCAGCCAGGTGATGGACGAGCTGACGACGATCTTCGCCGACATGGGATTTGCGATCGCCGAGGGTCCCGACATCGAGACCGACGATTACAATTTCACCAAGCTGAACTTCCCCGAAGGCCATCCGGCGCGGGAAATGCACGACACGTTCTTCTTCAATCCGAAGGCGGACAATTCGCGCATGCTGCTGCGGACCCACACCTCGCCGGTGCAGGTACGCACCATGCTCAATCAGAAGCCGCCGATCCGCGTGGTCTGCCCGGGACGGACGTATCGCATCGATTCCGACGCGACGCATACGCCGCAGTTCCACCAGGTCGAGGGCCTCGTCATCGACAAGGGCTCGCATCTCGGCCACCTCAAATGGATCCTGCACGAGTTCTGCAAGGCGTTCTTCGAGGTCGATCACATCAACATGCGGTTCCGTCCGTCGTTCTTCCCGTTCACCGAGCCCTCGCTCGAGGTCGACATCCAGTGCCGGCGCGACAAGGGCGAGATCCGGTTCGGCGAAGGCGAGGACTGGCTGGAGATTCTCGGCTGCGGCATGGTGCATCCGAACGTGCTGCGCGCCTGCGGCATCGATCCCGATGTCTATCAGGGCTTTGCCTGGGGCATGGGCATCGACCGCATCGCGATGCTGAAATACGGCATCGCCGATCTGCGGCAGCTGTTCGACAGCGACGTGCGCTGGCTCAATCATTACGGCTTCAAGCCGCTCGACGTCCCGACGCTGGCGGGTGGACTGAGCACGTGAGCATTGTCCCTGAAAAATATCAGGGACTGCGTTCGTTCGCGTTCGGCGACGGGCCGGCGCTCGCGGACGAACTGCTCGACCTCGTGATCCGCGGCATCAAGACCGCGACCTGCTCGACCGAGGACGAGCCCAACACCTCGACGCCGGGCGAGCGCTGGATCGTGAACGACGGCCGCGGCGCACCGCGCTGCGTGATCGAATCCACTGAAGTTTGCTACCGCCGCTACAACGAAGTCGACGCCGCCTTTGCTTTCGAAGAAGGCGAAGGCGACCGCAGCCTCGCCTATTGGCGGCAGGCCCACCGAACCTACTTCACGCGCCTCGGCCGCTTCAGCGAAGACGTGATGCTGATGTGCGAGAGA
>JAQSDT010000639.1 GCA_029946075.1 bacterium
ATGGGGCGTGCCGGAATATGACGATCGCGCGCTCTATGAAAAACTCATCCTCGATGGTTTTCAGGCCGGGCTGTCGTGGATCACGATCCTGCGCAAGCGCGACAATTTCCGCAAAGCCTTCGACGATTTCCGACCTGAGAAGATCGCGCGCTACAGCGAGAAGAAGGTCCACGCGCTGATGAACGACGCCGGCATCGTCCGCAACCGTTCCAAGATCGAGGGCGCGGTCAACAGCGCGAAGGGCTATCTGAAGATCATGGAAGAAGGCGCCGGCTTCTCGAAATTCCTGTGGGACTTCGTCGACGGCAAGCCGAAGGTCAACCAGTTCAAGACCACGGCGAGCGTGCCGGCTTCGACGCCGGTGTCGATCAGGATTTCCAAGGAACTCGGATCGCGCGGCTTCAAGTTCGTCGGCCCGACCATCGTCTACGCTTTCATGCAAGCCACCGGCATGGTCAACGATCATCTGGTGACGTGCTTCTGCCACGAGACCTGCAGCGGCCAGCACCGCAAGCCGCGCCTCAAGATCAAATGACGACGCGAAAGCCGTCCCAGGTGTCCACCCGCGCCTGGCAGCGCATGCTGTCGGGGCGGCGGCTCGATTTGCTCGACCCCTCGCCGCTCGACATCGAGATCGCCGACATCGCCCACGGGCTGGCGCGCGTCGCGCGCTGGAACGGGCAGACCAGCGGCGCGCATATTTTCTCGGTGGCGCAGCACACGCTGCTGGTCGAAGCCGTGATGCGCGAGCAGATGCCGCGCGTCGATATCAGCTTCCGTCTCGCCGCGCTGCTGCACGACGCGCCGGAATATGTCATCGGCGACATGATCTCGCCGTTCAAGGCGGTGCTCGGCGGTGACTACAAGGTGGTGGAAAAGCGCCTGCTGTCGGCGATTCATATCCGGTTCGGCCTGCCGCCGGTGGTGGCGGATGAAGTCACCAGGGCGATCAAGGCCGCCGACCGCGGCGCGGCCTATCTCGAAGCGACGCATCTTGCGGGGTTCTCGATCAGCGAGGCCAGGCGCCTGTTCGGCCGCGACCCCGGCCTGGCCGAGCCCGTTGTGCGCGACTACCTGACGCCGTGGACCGCGGCCCGCGCCGAGAAGCAGTTTTTGGCCCGATTCAAGCTGTTGCTCGGCTGAGCGGCGGCCCGAAACCGGCTTTCACCGCCCTGTGTGCAGCCCTATAATCGCCGCAACCAAGAAGGATACTCAGGGAACGCCATGCTTCACGTTTGCTCGCTTGCCGCATTGCCCGAGACCGTCCGGTCCACCGGCGCCAGCCACATCCTCACCGTGATGGCCAATGTCGAACAGGTGCAGCGGCCGGCTTCGGTGCTCGAGGCCAACCATTTGCGGGTCTCGATGGACGACATCACCGAGCAGATGGACGGCTTTCTGGCGCCCTCGGGCGAGCATATCGAGAAGGTGCTGAATTTCGTCCGCGGCTGGGATCGCAGCGCGCCGATGGTGGTGCATTGCTATGCCGGCATCAGCCGCTCGACCGCGAGCGCCTTTGCCGCGGCCTGCATGCTCAATCCGCACCGCGACGAAATGGAGATCGCCCGGCAGATTCGCGCCCGCTCCCCGATCGCCTCGCCGAACCGGCTGATCGTCAGCCTCGCCGACAAGGCGCTCGGCCGCGAGGGCCGGATGCTGCGCGCTCTCGACGAAATGGGCCCCGGCAGCATGACGGTCGAGGGCCGCCCCTTCCGTCTCGACCTGGACTAGAGCGATTTCGGCCCCAATACGGGCTCACATTTGAACTTTTAGCGGACAAGATTGCACAGAGGATTGCAACCGGCCTGCCGACGTGGCCGGTTAACGCATTGGCGTGCTCTCCTGGAGGCCGGATGTTCGACTTGCCGTTCGATTTTTTCGCATTCGCGATTGCGATCGCAGCCCTGATTTTCGCGCGCAAGACCATGAACCGGGTCGATGCGCTGCAGGCACGGCTGGATGCCATGGCGACGACGGCAAGCCCCGTTCGGTCGGCGCCGCCGCCGGTCCCGGTGACCCAGGCGTTCGAGCAACCGGCAGCACCGGTTGCGCCCGCCAGCGTTGCCAAGCCGCCCCCCATCGTCCCCGACACGCCAACCATCGCGCCTGCTGTGCCGTCCGGGACGCCCGAGCAAATCCCCGGCGACACCACGCCCCCGCCGCCACTGCCGCAGCCGGATCGCGGCTTCGAGGAAACCGTCGGCACCCGCTGGGTGGTGTGGATCGGCGGCCTGACGCTGGCGCTCGGCGGCTTCTTCATGGTGCGCTACTCGATCGAGGCCGGATTGCTCGGCCCCGGCGTGCGCACGATTCTCGGCGGCCTGTTCGCGCTTGCCTTGCTGCTGGCGGGCGAATGGACCCGCCGCAAGGAGAGCATTTCCGCGATCGAGGCGCTGCCGGTCGCCAACATTCCGGCGATCCTCACCGCGGCCGGCACGGCCGTCGCCTTTGCCACCGTCTATGCGGCTTACGCGCTGTACGGCTTCCTGGTGCCCGCCACGGCGTTCATCCTGCTCGGGCTCGTCGCGCTCGGCACGCTCGCCGCGGCGCTGCTGCACGGGCCGGCGCTTGCCGGCCTCGGCGTGATCGGTGCGTTCGTCAACCCGGTGCTGGTCTCGTCCGGCAAGCCGGATTTCTGGGCGCTGTACATCTATCTCGCCATCGTCACCGCGGCGGCATTT
>JAQSDT010000640.1 GCA_029946075.1 bacterium
CCACGGGCGGCCCCCGCGCCAAGCTCTCGGAGATCCTCACCATTCCGGTGTCGCAGTCGAACTGGGCGCCCGACGACGTCAAGCAGGAGATCGACAACAACTGCCAGGGCATCCTCGGCTATGTCGTGCGCTGGATCGATCAGGGCGTCGGCTGCTCGAAGGTGCCTGACATTCACGACGTCGGATTGATGGAAGACCGCGCCACCTTGCGCATCTCAAGCCAGCATCTGGCCAACTGGCTGGCGCATGGCGTCGTCAGCAAGGACCAGGTGATGGAATCGCTGAAGCGGATGGCCGTGGTGGTCGACAAGCAGAACGCCGGCGATGCGTTGTACAAGCCGATGGCCCCGTCATTCGACGGTGTCGCCTTCCAGGCGGCCTGTGACCTCGTGTTCAAGGGCCGCGAACAGCCGAACGGCTACACCGAATACATCCTCACCGCGCGCCGCCGCGAAGCCAAGGCGGCGGGCTGATCCCGAGCCATCGAATGAAGAAAGCCTCGGCAGAGATGCCGGGGCTTTTTCGTTGGGAAACGCCGCTAGATGACGGCGATGTATTTCAGCAGCGAGATCACGCCGAGAATGATGACGACGACGCGGGCGATCTGCTTGGCGCGGCCGTCAAGCGGCAGCAGGTTAATGAGATACAGGACGAGAATCACGACCAGGAACGTGACGAGTACGCTGATGAGCATGCGGAGATCCCCCTTGGGACGTTCGTTGAAATGCGCTGGCTAGTGCCTTCCTAACGTCGGAATGCACCGCCGGTTCCCTAACGCGGAACCTCAACCCGCGCATGGAAAGGCCAGTATTTTCAATGTTCACCGTAGTTCTACGCGGCGCGTAACTCGTTAAGTATTTACCCTTTCCCCGCAGATTGCCGGCAGCCTGTGGGGGAGCATCATGTTGAATCGCCTGACCGTATCTGCGCTGCTGAAGATCGTTATCCTCGTCACCTCGCTGTCCGTGGTGGTCGGATTTTCGCTCAACGCCTGGGATGCGTGGGGCCGGCTACAGTCGGCGAGTCGGATCGCCGTGATATCAGATGCCTCTGCCAACATGTTCAAGGCGATGCACAATCTGCGCACCGACCGCTCGACCACCAACCGGCTCCTGAACGGCGATGCGCCGATGGATGCCGATATCGAGAAATATCTGCGCAACATCCGCGACACCGAAATGCCGGCGATGAACAACGCCCTCGGCCAGCTCGGCGGCATCGAATTCGCACAATCCGCGACGCTGGTGCCGGAATTCGACCGATTGCTCAAGACGATGTCCGCGCTGCAGAAGGAATTCTGGGAAGCGATGGCCAAGCCGAAGGCAGATCGTCGTCCGACGCTCGCCAAGGAATACATGGATACGACCGGCGCGATGCTGGCGACGCTCGAAAAGCTCTCGGCCACGCTTGCCGCCGCCGTCAACCATCAGGACGCGACGATCGACCAGTTGCTGGCGATCAAGCAGATCGCCTGGCTGCTGCGCAACACCGGCGGCGAAGCCTCGCTGATCGTTTCGACCGGGCTCGGCACCGGCAAAGTGTCGCCGGAGGGGCGCGTCGCCTTCACGAAATTCAACGGTGGCGCCGAAGCCGCGTGGAACGCGCTCGAACTCACGGCGTCGGGCATGCAATTGCCGCCGGCAATCGCCAGCGCCATGGCCGCGACCAAGACCGCCTATTTCGAACCCTCCTATCTCACCCTGCGCGAGCGGCTGCTGACGCAGATCGCATCCGGCGAGAAGCCGGAGATGACCGCCAACCAGTGGACCCCGGTCACCGTCGCTCGCCTCTCGGCCGCCGTCGGCGTTGCCGAAGCCGCGCTCGATGTCGCCAAGGACCATGCCGCAGCATTGCGCGCGTCGGCGCAACGCTCGCTGGCCACCCAGATCGCGCTGCTGATCGGCGCGCTGGTGCTGGCCTTCGGCGCCCTGACGATCGTCTCGCGCCGCGTCATCAAGCCACTGCACATCATGCGCGACGCCATGCTGAAGGTCGCTGCCGGTGATCTGGCCGTCGATACAGGCTTTGCCTCGCGCCAGGACGAAATCGGCGCGCTCGCGGGCGCGCTGGAAACCTTCAAGCAGCAGGCCACCGACAAGGTTCGGATCGAGGCGCAGGAGCGCGAGCACAATGCCAGCGCGAAAGCGCGCCAGCAGGCGATCGAAAGCTATGTCGGCGAGTTCGAGACGGTCGTGCGGCAGTCGCTGAACCAGCTCGGCGAAGCCTCCGGCCAGATGCGCACGACGTCGACCGGCCTGTCCACTGTTTCGCGCCAGACCAACGAGCGCGTTCAGGTCGCCGAAAAGGCCTCCGGCGAAGCCTCGACCAGCGTGGAAGCGGTGGCCGCGGCGTCCGGCCAGCTCAGTGCCTCCATCAACGATATCAGCCAGCAGGCCGCGCACGCGGCCAGTATTGCCAGCCGTGCGGTCAGCCAGGCTGCCAACACCGACGGCACCGTTCAAGGCCTCGCGCAGTCGGCGGGCCGGATCGGTGAAGTCATCGGCCTGATCAACACCATTGCAGCCCAGACCAATTTGCTGGCGCTCAATGCCACCATCGAGGCCGCACGCGCCGGTGAGGCTGGCCGCGGCTTTGCGGTGGTCGCCTCCGAGGTGAAGTCACTGGCGAGCCAGACCGCAAAGGCGACCGAGGAAATCTCCGAA
>JAQSDT010000641.1 GCA_029946075.1 bacterium
ACTCCTGCCGCTGATGTACGAACCGCTGGTCAAGTCAGCCCTGCTCGAAGACCTCGGCCGCGCCGGCGACATCACCGCCGATGCGATCGTTCCCGCCGACCAGCGTTCCTCGCTGGTGCTGCGCGCGCGCCAGCCGGGCGTCATCGCCGGACTCGACATCGCACGCTGCGCCTTTCAGCTCGTCTCGCCCGATATCCAAATTCAGATCGAGCGGCCGGACGGCAGTACCGTCGCGCCGGGCGACGCGATCGCGACCATCGAAGGTCCGGCGCGGGCGCTGTTGACCGGCGAGCGAACCGCGCTGAATTTTCTCTGCCATCTCAGCGGCGTTGCAACCGCGACGGCCTCGCTGGTAGCGGCGGTGCAAGGAACCAAGGCGCGCATCGTCTGCACCCGCAAGACGACGCCGGGATTGCGGGCGCTGGAGAAATACGCGGTACGCGCCGGCGGCGGCGGCAACCACCGCTTCGGCCTCGACGATGCCGTACTGATCAAGGACAACCACATCGCGATCGCCGGCAACATCCGGACTGCGATCGAGCGCGCCAGGGCCCATGCCGGCCATCTCGTGAAGATCGAGGTCGAGGTCGACACGCTGGCGCAACTGGCGCAGGCGCTGACCATCGGCGTCGACGCCGTCATGCTCGACAACATGACGCTTGATGAACTCCGGCAAGCCGTCGCCATGACCGACGGCCGCGCGGTCACCGAAGCGTCCGGCCGCATTACGGCCGAGACGGCAGCAGCGATTGCGGCGACCGGCGTCGATCTGATTTCGGCAGGCTGGCTGACGCACAGTTCCGCCGCTCTCGATATCGGGCTGGACTACCCGCAGGGCGGTTCGGCAGAAATCCTGCGCATCGCCTAGGGTTGGCCGGCGCGCGCGGCCTTTTCCTCGCGCATCAGCCGGCTGTTGCGCTGGAACACCGAATAGGTCGCCAGCACAAACAGGATCACCAGTCCCTGAATCGTCAGCGCTTCCATCGACGGATTGAGGCCAACAGCGGTCAGGAACGCGGAGCCCTTCACCGCGGTGACCGGAATGATCGACTGCTCCTGGAATTCCTGAACGGCCTCGCCGATGAACTTGATCGCCATGGCGAACAGGAATGCCGAGGTGATGATGAACAGCGGCCGCAGCGGAATTTTGCGCGCGATCAGGTTGATGAAATAGAACAGCACCGCAAGCGCTGCCGTGGCGGCGAGCAGCCCGGCGAACAGTCCCGCACTCCAGCCGCCCTCGGCGGTCGCCAGCGCGTTGATGAACAGCACGGTTTCGGCGCCCTCGCGAAACACCGCGAGAAAGGCCAGCGCGCCGACCGCCCATACCGTATCCTGCGACAAAGCGCGGTCGGCTTTTTGCGCGAGGTAATCCTGCCAGCCGCGCGGGTCCTGCTTCACCATCAGCCAGCCGCTGACATAGAGCATCAGGGCGGCGGCAAAGAGAATGACGATGCCCTCGAAGACGTCGCTGTGATCGCCGGAATTGAACACCGCAAACGCCCAGGCAGCGACGATGCTGGCGCCGACGGCAGCGAGCGCGCCGCCATAGAGCGCCTGCACGCGATGGGCCGCGCCGGACCTGGTGAGATATCCGGCAAGAGCCGCGATCACCAGCATGGCTTCGAGCCCCTCGCGGAGCAGGATGATGGCAGCCTGGATGAACGCGGATGACATGAAGGGAACCTGCCTTGTGTTCGTTTTATCGCCGGGCCCGGCCAAGTAAAGCCGGCCCGCCCCGCACAAATGCGTCATGGCAAGTGCGCGGCCGGAAAGGCCTGCAATCGCGGCGCTTCCTGCGATCGCGTCAGATTAGAATCGCTCAATTCAGCCGGGTTGGCCGAGCTGCACGATCAGCTTCCGGCCTTCTTCGCCGGCGCGGCGCGTCACCAGCCAATCGACCTGAAGGATCACCAGCGCCAGGACCACGATCGCAACGGCCTGATGTGCCAGCGCCAGATCGATCGGCACCTGGTGGAGCAGCGTGAGGATGCCGAGTGTAGCCTGCAGTACGATCGCCGCCACCAGCCAGCAGGCGCCGCGCGTCAGGGCCGGACCGGCGCGCGATGCGACGGCGTCCACCGCATGCAGCGCCGCGAGTACGAGCAAAACGTAGGCCGTCATGCGGTGTTCGAACTGCACGGTGAGCGCATTGTCGAACATGTTGCGCCACCATGGTTCCTCGAACCACAGCCGCGCCGCCGACGGGATGAAGGCGCCGTCGATCTGCGGCCAGGTGTTGTACACCCTGCCCGCACGCAGGCCGGCCACCAACGCGCCGAAATAGAGCTGCACGAACGTCAGTGCCAGCAAAGCTATCCCGGTGAATTTCAGTCGCGGCGTCACGGCGGGTTGCGGCCGTTCCGTCATCCGCCGCAGCGTCCAGACGATGGCGGCGAAGATCACCAGCGCCAGCACCAGATGCGTGGCGAGCCGGTATTGCGACACTTCGGTCCGGTGCGTCAGCCCGGAGGCGACCATCCACCAGCCGACCGCGCCCTGCAGCGCGCCGAGGCCGAAGATCAGCCACAGCCGCCGCTTCAGTTCCGTGCCCAGCGCGCCGCGCCACAGGAAGAACAGGAATGGCAGCAGATAGACCGCGCCGATCACCCGCCCGAGCAGCCGGTGGCTCCACTCCCACCAGAAGATGGTCTT
>JAQSDT010000642.1 GCA_029946075.1 bacterium
TCGTCATTGCCTGCGACAAACGCGAAGCGTTTGCGCACGGGAGCGAAGCGACGAAGCAATCCATCTATCCCTGAGCCGAGACGTGGATTGCTTCGCTACGCTCGCAATGACGCGGCGAGACGGGTTCGCAATGAACGCTTACAGATTCGGTACGGCCTCGATGCGGAACGCGGCCGCGAACAGCGCCCGCGTATAATCGCTCTTCGGATTCTTGAACAGCTCCGCGGCCGGCCCCTCTTCCACCACCTTGCCGTGGCGCATCACGATCAGGTGGCTGGCGAGCGAAGCGACGACGCGCAGATCGTGCGAGATGAACATGTAGGTGAGATCGCGTTCGCGCTGCAATTCGCGCAGCAATTCCACCATCTGCGCCTGGAACAGCATGTCGAGCGCCGAGGTCGGTTCGTCCAGCACGACGAAATTTGGCTCCAGCACCACGGCACGCGCGATCGAGATGCGCTGGCGCTGGCCGCCGGAGAATTCGTGGGGGTAACGGAAGCGCGTCGCCGGATCGAGGCCGACGTCCTTCAGCGCCTTGATGACGCGTTCGTCGCGCTCCTCATACGACAGCGCGGGTTGATGCACGCTGAGGCCCTCGGCGACGATGTCGCCGACCGACATGCGCGGACTGAGCGCGCCGAACGGATCCTGAAACACGATCTGCATGTCGCGGCGGAACGGCAGCATCTCCTTGAAGCGCAGGCCCTGGATGTTGCTGCCGAGAAAGACAATCGGGCCATCCGAGGAAATCAGCCGCAGCAGCGCCAGACCGAGCGTGGTCTTGCCGGAGCCGGATTCGCCGACGACACCGAGCGTCTCGCCCTTGCGCACGGCGACACTGACGCCGTCCACCGCTTTGATATGCCCGACGGTCGAGCGCAGCAGGCCGCGCTTGATCGGAAACCAGACCTTGAGATTTTCGGCCGACATCACCACCGGCGAGTCCGGCCGCGGCGGCGCGGGGTCCGGCTTCGGCTCGGCCGCGAGCAACGCGCGGGTATAGGCGTGCTTCGGCGCGGTGAAGACTTCCTCGACCGGCCCCTGCTCCACGATCTTGCCGGAGTTCATCACGCAGACGACGTCGGCGATGCGGCGCACGATGCCGAGATCATGCGTGATGAACAGCAGGCTCATGCCGAGCCGCGAACGGATTTCAGCCAGCAGCGCCAGGATCTGCGCCTGCACGGTGACGTCGAGCGCGGTGGTCGGCTCGTCCGCGATCAGCAGATCAGGCTCGTTGGCGAGCGCCATCGCGATCATGACACGCTGGCGCTGGCCGCCGGACAATTGATGCGGATAGCTCTTCAGCCGGGTTTCGGGATCGGGAATGCCGACCTGCGTCAGCAATTCCAGCGTCCGTGCCCGCGCCATCGCGCCACTGATGCCGCTGTGCAGCAGCAAAATCTCGCCGATCTGCGCCTCGATCGTGTGCAGCGGATTGAGCGAGGTCATCGGCTCCTGGAAGATGATCGAGATGTCGTTGCCACGAATCTCGCGCATCTCGTTCTCGGTCGCGGTCAAGAGGTCGCGCCCGCGAAAACGGATGCTGCCCGACGGGTGCGACGCGCTCGGGTACGGCAGCAGCTTGAGGATCGACAGCGCGCTGACGGATTTTCCGGAACCGGACTCGCCGACGAGGGCGACGCACTCGCCGCGCCGGATCGCGAACGACACGCGGTCGACCGCGAGCGACTTTCCGAACGCCACCGAGAGATCGCGGACATCGAGCAGGGGCTGGTTGATGGCGTCCATGCGCGGGCCTCTACCGGAACGTCTTGCGCGGATCGAAAGCATCCCGCGCGGCTTCGCCGATGAAGATCAGCAGCGACAGCATGATCGCGACCGCAAAGAAGCCGGTGAAACCGAGCCACGGCGCCTGCACATTGGCTTTCGCCTGCGACAGCAATTCGCCGAGCGACGGCGAGCCGGGCGGCAGACCGAAGCCGAGGAAATCCAGCGCCGTCAGCGTCATCACCGAGGACGACACGATGAACGGCAGGAACGTCATGGTCGCGACCATCGCGTTCGGCAGCAGATGGCGGAACATGATGGTGCGGCTGGACACGCCGAGCGCGCGGGCGGCCTGGATATATTCGAAATTTCGCCCGCGCAGGAATTCGGCGCGCACGAGACCGACCAGGGACACCCAGGAGAACAGCAGGAGGATACCGAGCAGGATGAAGAAGCCCGGCGGCAGCACCGCCGAGATGATCAGCAGCAGATAGAGCGAGGGTATTGCGTTCCAGATTTCGATGAAGCGCTGAAAGATCAGATCGGTCCAGCCGCCGAAATAGCCCTGTATGCCGCCGGCTGCGATGCCGATGATCGAGGAGAAGATCGTCAGCGTCAGGCCGAACAGCACCGAGATGCGGAAGCCGTAGATCAGCCGCGCGACCACGTCGCGGCCCTGATCGTCGGTGCCGAGCCAGTTGTATTCGAGATCGCGGCAGCCCTTGAGGCCCTTCTTCTGCACCACGTCCTTGCACTGCGCTTCCGTCAGCATCCAGGTCGGCGGTGACGGCGCCGGCGTCGGTAGATCGAGATTGTGGGTCTGGTAGGAATAGCGGATCAGCGGCCAGACGATGGTGCCGCCCTTGTCGGCGATCTGCTTGCGCAGATAGGGATCGCGATAATCGGCGGTGGTTTCGAAAT
>JAQSDT010000643.1 GCA_029946075.1 bacterium
TGTTCACGAAGTTCACGTAGCCGTCGTCGATGCGCTCGTGATAGGGCACGTGGGTATAAGGCGCATGGATGCGCACGGCCTCGCGCAGCATCTCCGGCAGCGGCCGTCCGGCCTTCACCAACCGATAGTAGACTTCGCTCGCGCCCTTCTGGTCACGGGCCAGGACGCGCTCCTCGAGCGCGGCGTACGTCGGATCGGAACGCGTACTCGCAACGGCTGCTGAGTCAGGCGGCATGGTCGACCTCCGAGAAGATTATTAGACGCCCGGCCGCCGCGCGTTCCAAGGTGCCAATTTCGCACAAGCGGTCGTCGCCCCGCCTTGCAATCCAAGACGACCGGTCATATTTAGGATCATGGCCAAGCCGACCACACGCGAAAAGCTGCTCTCCGCCGGTCTGGAGACGCTCCACAAGTGGGGTTTCAACGCGACCGGGGTGCAGGACATCACGGACGCGGCGAGGGTGCCCAAGGGCTCGTTCTACAATCACTTCGAGAGCAAGGACGCGTTGGGCGTGGAAGTGGTGGCGCGCTGGGCCGCCTTGGCTGGCGCCCGCCGCCAGCCACTGGTCGATGGCGGCGGCCCGCCGCTTGCGCGGCTGCGCGCCCACTTCAAGGCGCTCAACCAGCTCGGACCGGCGACCGGTTTCAGCCGAGGTTGTTTGCTGGGCAATTTCAGCACCGAGCTGTCGACGCAAAGTCCTGCCATCAGGGTGGCGGTCGAGGCTGCCCTCGACGACTGGACCCGGGTGGTCGCCCAAGTGATTGCCGAGGCCCAGGAAGCGGGCGACGTGTCACGGGATTTGTCCGCCGACACGCTGGCCGGCTACGTGATCAATGCCTGGGAGGGCGCAGTGATGCGTTCCCGGGTCGAGAAGAGCCAGGCGGCGCTCGACGCTTTCCTCGCCGTCACCTTCAACAAAATTCTCACCTGACCGACGAAAGCTCGCTTTGCAGACGGTCCTGCGGACCAATATTAAGACGACCGGTCATCTTGACCGCGAAAAGACCACGCAATGAAAATCCAGGACTCCGTTGCCCTCGTGACCGGCGCCAACCGCGGCCTCGGCCTCGCCTTTGCCCGGGCACTGCTCGCCGGTGGAGCACGCAAGGTCTATGCGGCGGCGCGCGATCCGGCCTCGGTCACGCTCCCGGGCATGCAGGCGATCCGCCTCGATGTGACGAAGCCGGACGAGGTTGCCGCGGCGGCGCGCGACCTGTCTGATGTCACGCTGCTCGTCAACAATGCCGGTGTCCTGCGAGGGTCGGGCTTCTTGGCGCCCGGTGGCGTCGACGCCGTGCGCGCCGAACTGGAGACCAACTTCTTCGGCCCACTCGCTCTCACGCGAGCCTTTGCACCGATCCTCGCACGCAATGGCGGTGGGGCGGTCAACAACGTGCTGTCGGCGTTGAGTTGGGTGAGCTTCCCGACATCATCGACCTACAGCGCTTCGAAGGCTGCCGCCTGGTCGCTGAGCAACGGCCTGCGCGGCGAGCTGGGCGGGCAGGGCACGCAAGTCCTGGCGCTGCATGTCGGCTACATGGATACCGACATGATCCGCCATGTGACGGCGCCGAAATCGGACCCCAACGACGTGGTGCGTCAGACGTTGGCCGCGCTCGAAGCCGGCAAATCCGAGATCCTGGCCGATGAGGTCAGCCGTCAGATCAAGCAGAACCTCTCGGCCGAGCCCGGCATCTATTTGACGCCGCCGGGTGCTGCCTGACTCCACGGCCCGAAGGGCGGCATGTCCTTGCTGGGCCGGAGAGGAAAGACGGGCGCGCGCTTGTCGAAGAACGACTTGATGCCTTCCTGCGCATCGGCGCCGGCCGCGAGGTAGCCGACGCACTGCAGGTCGAGCGTGACGGCATCGAGCGGGTCCTGCGCGCCCCACATGCTCCACATCAGCCGCCGGTTCACGGCGGCCGCCACGGCCGACGAGGTGTTGCTGGCGAACTTCCGGGCGAGTGCCTGGGCGGCCGGCAGCAATTCCTCCGGCGCATGGACGGAGCGGACGAGCCCGCCCTTCAGCGCCTCGTCGGCGTCGAACAGCTCGGCCGTCATGACCCATTCCTGGGCCTGCTGCATGCCGACCAGCCGCGGCAGGAACCAGCACGAGCCGGCCTCCATCGCCATGCCGCGCCGGTTGAACACGAAGCCGATCTTGGCCGAACTGGAGATCATCCGGATGTCCATCGGCAGGCACATGGTGATGCCGACGCCGACCGCAGCGCCGTTGATTGCCGCCACGATCGGCTTCAGGCAGTTGAAGATCGCGAGCGTGATCGAGTCGCTCGCCTCGCGCTTCTGCGGTTTGCTGCCGTCGTTCCAGACCTGGAAGGCGCCGCTGCCGCCCGAGATATCCGCGCCGGCGCAGAAGGCGCGGCCGGCACCGGTGACGACGATGGCGCGCACGTCGTCGATGGAATTGACGCGCGTGAAGAAGTCGATCAGCTCGCGGCTCATGGCCGTGTTGAAGGCGTTGAGCTTGTCGGGACGGTTGAGCGTTACGGTCATGACGCCATCGGCCAGATCGGTCAGCAGGGTTTCGTATTTCATGGGGACGACTTTCATGGGGACGACGGTCCTTCCCGGGTGGTTCCGCGATGCGAGGCGGAATGTCGTTGCGCGAATGCTTGGTTTACGAAACCA
>JAQSDT010000644.1 GCA_029946075.1 bacterium
GCCGCGCGCGCCCCTTCGAGCTGATCGAAACCGATCCGGCCAACATAGAATTTCAGATCGCGGCAATTCCAGTTCGGGCCGGCGCCGTACCGCGCCCTGTCGGCAGCTGAGAGCCCGCAGCGCCATCTAACCAGTGCACCCTGCCAGTCGGTCATCGTCGCATTGAATGCAGTGAAGCTGCCCGCAACGCTGGCGTCGATGGCGGTGTCGGCGGCGGCTTTGACAAGATCCGCTCCGGTCGGCCCCTCGATGGTGTTGATCCAGTTTCCAGACAACCCTGTCTTGGCATCGACCACCAAAATCAGGGCGCGCCGCAGTTTCACCGCCTGCCGCGGAGAGATCGGCCCATACGGCGTATCCGATGATAGCCGCGCGATGGTCATGCCCGCCAGGCCATAGTTATCGACAAGTCCGCCATCGAGCAGCTTGATGTAAGGCATCGAACCATCGTGATATCGGCTGATCGCCTTGGCGAACGAGCTCAGCATCGGCGGCGCGTTGGTATTGTCACGCGCACGCACGATCCACTGTGGCAGCCGATCGTTGCACTTTCCGGGGAACGTCTGGATCACAACCGGCGCGAAGGCGACAGGAACAGCCGCCGAAGCCGCGACAGCGTTCGCGAGCGGATATTCCGACAGATTGGAGCACATGGCGCCGAACGCCACGGCGCCAAACACGAATGGCGTGCGATTGTAGATATCGGAGGCGTTGATCCAGACCTGCGGCCGGCTTGTTGCGCCCAGGTCACGGAAAGTCGCGCCTTCAAATAAGTTCGCGTCGAGCCAGCGGGGAAATCCCGTCGAGTCGTTGATGCCACCGGCGACCGCACGAGAAAGGGTTGCGAGGGTCAGGTTTGTCTGCAACCCCTCTTCCGCATTGCGCAGGAGAAACCGTTCGCGAAAATCGGCAAGCGCAGCCCGCTTCCGCAGGCCATAGTAGGCCGCTGTGACCGAACCGCCTGACACACCGGAAACAAACTCGACCCGATCGATCATCGGCCCCTGCGCACCGCGGACTGGAATCCGCTCCATCTCCTTCAGCACGCCGTAGGAAAACGCGGCGGCGCGCGTTCCACCGCCAGAGAAGGACAGTCCGATGATGGTGTCTTCGTTGTTTGTCGTCTCGCCGAAGCCGATATTTCCTCTGTCAGAGAGACTATCGGATCCCGGCAGATTGACCGGCGCATTTTGAATCGACGCGCAGCCGAGCAAGACGCCCGACACAAACGCAACACCTACGAGAGGCCGCACCCAACGCATCGATCACCGATCCCACCGGCAGTTATCGCCGCCGACGGTTAATGAAAACATACCACGACCCTTCAGGCATTCGACGGACAAAGTGGTGAATACAAGGCGGGCCGACTGACCGGCGACCCGCCTGCCCTTCCCATCAATATTTCGCTGATGGAATCTCCGATCCGGACAGGTGCCGGTCCTCGTAGGCGATCGACCAGTCGATCAGCTTGCGCCAAAGTGCCTCGGCAAGATCGGGCGGCATACCAGCCGCTTCTGCTTCCCGGCGCACATTGGCGACGACACCTTCGATCCGTTCAGGAATAGCGGCAGGGAGATTGTCGCGCGCCTTCACGGCAATCACCTGATCCAGACATCTCACTCTTTCGGCAAGCAGTGCAACGAGATCGCGATCAATCCGGTCGATAACAGTGCGCAGATCGGCAAGACCCTCTTGCCCCGCGCCCATCAAGCCCACCACTTGTTCGCGCTGAAACTTCCCGCCGCCTGCTCGATCACCTCGCCGAGGGAGAACAGCGTCTCCTCGTCGAAGGGGCGGCCAATCAGTTGCAGGCCAAGCGGCAGTCCCTGCTTGTCCTTGCCTGCGGGCACGGCAATGCCGGGAAGTCCGGCCATGTTCACCGTCACCGTAAAGATGTCGTTGAGATACATCTCGATCGGATCGGCCTTGCCCTTTTCGCCGACGCCGAATGCCGCCGACGGCGTTGCCGGTGTCAGGATGGCGTGGACGCCCTTGGCGAACACGTCCTCAAAATCCTTCTTGATTAGCGTGCGGACTTTCTGCGCGCGCAGGTAATACGCGTCGTAGTAACCGGCCGAGAGCACATAGGTGCCGATCATGATGCGACGGCGGACTTCCGGACCGAAACCCGCCGCGCGGGTATTCTCGTACATCTCCGAGATATTCTTGCCGTTGACGCGCGCGCCATAGCGTACGCCGTCATAGCGCGCCAGATTGGAAGACGCTTCAGCCGGCGCGACGACATAATAAGCCGGCAGCGCGTACTTGGTGTGGGGCAGCGACACCTCGACAAGCTCCGCGCCCGCGGCCTTCAGCCAGTCCGCACCCTGCGCCCACAACTTGTCGATTTCGCCGGACATGCCGTCGAGGCGATATTCCTTCGGAATACCGATCTTCATGCCCTTCACCGATTGGCCAACAGCGGCCTCGTAGTCCGGAACGGGACGATCGACCGAGGTCGTATCCTTCGGATCGTGACCGGCCATCGACCGCATCAGGATCGCAGTGTCGCGCACAGTGCGCGCGAACGGTCCGGCCTGATCGAGCGACGAGGCAAACGCCACGATGCCCCAGCGCGAGCAGCGGCCGTAAGTCGGCTTGATGCCGACGATGCCGGTGAATGCTGCGGGCTGGCGGATCGAACCGCCGG
>JAQSDT010000645.1 GCA_029946075.1 bacterium
TGGCTTGAGGGCAGTCATTCCGGGGCGATGCAAAGCATCGAACCCGGAATCCTCAAATTGTTTGAAAGAATCTATGCAGCTAGGGATTCCGGATTCGCGCCATGCGCGCTCCGGAATGACGAGATCAGCGCCCCGCGCTGCTCTCGTCACTTCTCCAGATACTTCTTCATCTCGGCGCGCAGGCCTTCGCGCAGATCGTCGCGCGCCATCCCGTAAGCGATGTTGGCGCGCAGGAAGCCCGGCTTCGAGCCGCAATCGTGCCGCTCGCCCTCGAACTCGACGCCGTAGAACTTCTGCGACTTCGCCAGGCCGATCATCGCGTCGGTGAGCTGGATCTCGCCACCGGCGCCGCGTTCCTGGGTCTCGAGGATCTTGAAGATCTCCGGCTGCAGGATGTAGCGCCCGGTGATCGACAGGTTCGACGGCGCCGTGCCTTTCGCCGGCTTCTCGATCATGCCGTCGACCTCGAACATGTTGCTGGCGAGGCGCTTGCCGACGCCGCAGATGCCGTATTGATGCGTGAGTTCATCGGGCACGGGCTCGACCGCCAGCAGATTGGATTTGCCGCCGAGCTTTTCCGCGGCCTGGATCATCTGCTTCAGGCAACCCGGATCGTTCAGCACCAGTTCGTCCGGCAGCACCACCGCGAACGGCTCGTCGCCGACGATGTCGCGCGCGCACCACACCGCATGGCCGAGGCCGAGCGGCGCCTGCTGGCGGGTGAAGCTGGTGGCGCCCGCTTCGGGCTGGTTGCGCGCCAGGATTTCCTGCTCGGCCTTCTTGTTGCCGCGCGCGGCGAGCGTGGTGTCGAGCTCGAACATCTTGTCGAAGTGATCCTCGATCACGCCCTTGTTGCGGCCGGTGACGAAGATGAAGTGCTCGATGCCGGCTTCCCTAGCCTCGTCATAGACATATTGAATCAGCGGCTTGTCGACGATGGTCAGCATTTCCTTCGGCATCGCCTTGGTGGCGGGCAGGACGCGGGTGCCGAGACCGGCGACCGGGAAGACGGCTTTACGGATTTTCATGATGTCGGAGGGCCCAGATATCGAGGAACTTGAAAACGGGGAAAGCGCTTTGATTGCACGTTGATAGCGGTTTTGCAGCCGGGAACAAAGGCGGATGTGTGGTGGCGATTTCGCCGCACCTTGCAAGCGGCGGAAGCGACGACAAATGCCTTTCTGTTAAGCTATTGGAAACCGTGACCGGGCCTTCTGGACCGGGGCGAGACGTGACGGACGGACACTGCATGGGCCTGGCTGAACGAGCGATGACCAAACGAACCGGCGCGATTCTAATCGCAGCGGCGCTGCTGTGTTCCAGCCTGGTGCTCGTCGCCGGTCCGGCGCGTGCCCAATCCCAGGGCAGCAGCGGGGTTTCGAATTTCCTCGGCAACATTTTCTCGGCCCCGAAGAACAGCCAGTCCAACAGCCAGCCCGACGGCACGACGCCGCAGCAGCAGGCAGCTCCCGCGACCAGCAGCAGTCCCCTTCCCTGGACCGGCGAGGACGGCGCCTCCGGCCATCCCCTGATGACGGCGGGCGCGATCCGGCAGGCGGCGGCGAATTTTCAGAACTGCGTCGCCTCGATGTGGCCCGATGCCGCGCGCCGCGGCATCACCCAGCCGAACTTCGAGCGCTTCACCGCAGGACTTTCGCCCGACCTGCGGATCATGGATTTGATGGATTCGCAGCCCGAGTTCACGAAGGCGATCTGGGAATACCTCGACATCCTCGTGAACGACAACCGCCTCGCCAAGGGCCGCGAGATCCTCGCCAAATACAAGCCGCAGTTCGACGCTGTCGAAAAAGCCTATGGCGTCGACCGCTACGCGATCGCGTCGATCTGGGGCATCGAGTCGAACTATTCGACGCAGATGGGCGATCGCAACGTGGTGAATTCGACCGCGACGCTGGCCTGCATCGGTCGCCGCCAGGCCTATTTCAAGGACGAGTTTTTGACCGCGCTGGAAATTCTCAACCGTGGCGATCTGCGTCCCGAACAGATGCGCGGCTCCTGGGCCGGCGCGTTCGGGCCGACGCAGTTCATGCCGACCGCCTTCAAGCGTTTCGCGGTCGACGGCGACGGCGACGGCCGCCGCGACGTTGTCGACAACGCCTCCGACCTGATCGCCTCGACCGCCAACAACCTCAAGAAAGACGGCTGGCAGGCCGGCAAGACCTGGGGCTACGAGGTGGTGCTGCCGCAGGGGTTCAATTTCATGCTGGCGGATAGGTCCAAGGCCATGTCGATCGCGCAGTGGCAGCAACAGGGCCTGATCCGCGCGGGCGGCAGGCCGTTCCCGGATTCGACCGAGAAAGCCTATCTGCTGGCGCCCGCGGGCACGCAGGGGCCGGCCTTCCTGATGCTGCAGAACTTCCGCACCATCATGAAATACAATCCGGCGGAGGCCTATGCGCTGGCGATCGGCCATTTCGCCGACCGGCTGCGCGGCGGACCGCCCTTCGTGCAGCCCTGGCCGCGGCAAGAACGGGTGCTGTCGCGGTCCGAGCGGCTGGAACTGCAGCAACTGCTGGCCCAGCGCGGCTTCTACAAGGGCACCCCGGACGGCCAGTTCGGCGGCCAGACCCGGGAGGCGCTGCGGAGCTTCCAGGTCTCGATCGGGGCGCCCGCGGACGGATTCGCCTCCGCCGACGTGCTGGAGCGGCTGCGGGGGCGGTAATCCCCCGAAATCGGCCTTGAAAACCACGATTCGGCAGAAGCCTTGACGGCTGTGCCCCAAGCCCGGTTTATGGGGTGAAATCTGCCCGCTTGCGGCCTGATTCCGCTATTATAGCTGGCGCCCCGATAGCCAATCGCGACCGAGCCGGATGCAAAAGCCAAAGCCATTTTTGCGCATATTCACCGAACCAGGCCCACTGGTGGCGCTGGCGGTGGCGATTGCGCTGCTGGTCGGAATCGTCGGCCCCGCGTCGGCACAGTTCTTCAATTTCGGCGGCCCGGCGCCGCGGCAGGCACCGCGCCCCAACACGGGTGGCGGCTGGTTCGGCGGCGACTTCTTCGCTCCCTTCCAGCAAGCGCCCCAGCAGGCACCGCGGCAGGATTTTTCCCGCGCGCCCGCACCGGCCAAGCGCGACATCATCCCGGAACGCAACGTGCTGGTGCTGGGCGATTCCATGGCCGACTGGCTCGCCTATGGCCTGGAAGACGCATATCTCGAACAGCCCGACATGGGCGTGATCCGCAAGCACAAGAGCGTGTCCGGCCTGATCAAGTATCAGCCACGCGGCGAACCGTCCGACTGGACCGCCGCGGCGAAAAGTATCCTTGCCACCGAAAAGCCGGACGCGATCGTCGTCATGCTCGGCCTTCACGATCGCCAGGCGATCCGCGAAACCGCCGAGAAGAAGACCGACAGGAAGGACGAGAAGAAAGACGCGCGCGTCAAACCAGATGCGAAGCCTGGCGATGCCGCCAAACCTGACGGCGCCAAACCCGAAGCCGCCAAACCTGACGACGAAGACGATACGGCCGACAACGACACACCGCAGATCATGGCGCCGGAAAAGAGCGCGCGCGCCGGCGGGCTCTACGAGTTTCGCGAAGAGCGCTGGGTCGAGCTTTACGCCAAGAAGATCGAAGAGCTGATCGGCGTGCTCAAGTCCAAGGGCGTGCCGGTGCTGTGGGTCGGCCTGCCGGCGATCCGCGGCCAGAAGGGCACGGCCGACATGCTTTTCCTCGATGCGCTGTATCGCGATGCCTCCGGCAAGGCCGGAATCACCTATGTCGACGTCTGGGACGGCTTCGTCGACGAGGCCGGCCGCTTCCTGCAGAAGGGTCCCGACTTCGAAGGCCAGATCCGTCAGCTGCGCGCCGGCGACGGCGTGTTCTTTACCAAGCCCGGCGCGCGCAAGCTTGCGCACTATGTCGAGCGCGAGGTGACGCGCCTGCTCGCCTCCCGCTCCGGCCCCATTTCAGTCCCGATCGAACCTGCCGCGCCCGACGCCAGTGCCGAGCCGGGCAAGCCCGCGCCGCGCCCGATGGCAGGACCCGTGTTGCCGCTGGTCGCATCCTCAGTCGGTACCGATCAGTTGCTGGGCGGCCCGGGTTCACGCCCGGCATCCGTCGATGCGCTCGCCGCGCGAACCCTCGTGAAGGGTGAAGCGCTGGCGCCGCCGGCCGGCCGCGCCGACGATTTTTCCTGGCCACGCCGCGAAATCGGCCGCGAGCAGTCCAGGGGCGATACGCCGATCGCAGCCGCCACGCCTAACGGAACGGTGCCGGCGGTGGCACCCGGCCAGAAACAATTGCTGCTGCCCCCGCCGGGACAAACGCTGCAGCAGCAGAAGCGGCAAATGCCGATCCGGCCCGCGCAGACCAATACTCCGCCGTCGCTGCGCGACTTCTTCGGTTTTGGTACCGCGCCCACACCCGTGCGTCCCGCCGCGCCACCGGCAGCAGGCCCACGCGGACCGGCCGCACCGGGGGCGCCGCGCCCGCCGAGCAATGTCGGCCGGTCGGCCGAAGGCCCGCGCAACAACATCACGCGATAAGCGCGCGCGAACGCCTGCCCTTTTCAGGAGAGGCGTTGCAATCGTCGTCCGAAGAATTGTGATCCAGATTTAGTAACGCCAGCGCTGCGGCGGACGGCGCGGCTGGCGCGTCATCAACAGCGCCAGGGCAAACCCGATACCGCCGGCGACGAGCAGCGAACCGAGCGGATTATCCTGCACGGTTTGCGCGACCGCCTTCTGACCGCCGCGAATGGTTTCGCCACTGTTCTCATAGGCGTCCTTCGCGTAGTTGACCGCGGCATCGGCAGCATCGTTAGCCGCGTCCTTGGCCTGGCCGTAGAGGTTTTGCACAGTGCCGGCAGCTTCGCGTGCGCGACCCTCTGCCTGCGTCTTCGCATCGCCGGTCATGCTGCCGACGGCGCCTTCCACCTTGCCGGCAATATCCTTGGCCGAGCCGACAATCCTGTCCTTATCCATCGCGGTCACTCCTGTTTCCCAGGATGTAACCGCCAAGCCTTGCCGGAGTTCCTGCCCGCCTAAAGAATCAGTCCGCCATCGACGACCAGAGTCTGGCCGATGATGTAGGACGACAGCGGCGAAGCGAGGAACAATGCCGCGCCCGCCATATCGGCCGGTGTGCCGAGCCGCTTCAGCGGAATCCGCTCAAGCGCGCCTTCGAGCCGCTTCGGATTTGATGTCGTCGCCTTCGTCATCTTGGTATCGACCAGTCCGGGCGCGATGCCGTTGACGCGGATGCCATTCTCCGCCCAGGCCTCGCCGAGCGTGCGCGTCAAACCATAGGCGCCGGTCTTGGAGGCGTTGTAGGACGGATTGCCCATGGTGGAGTGATAGGCCGCCGTCGAGCTGACGATGATCAGCGAGCCCCTGCTCGCGCTCAGCATCGCGTGAAACTTCGTCGCGCAGGCCATCAGGCTCATCAGATTGACTTCCATCACCTTGCGAAAGCCGTCCATCTCGAATTCGCCGCGGCGATAGATCACGGCGCCCTGCGCCAGCACCAGCACGTCGAGCTTTTCGAACGACGGCTTCAACGCTTCGATCGCCTGCGCGTTGCTGACGTCGAGCTGCAGATATTCGAGACCTTCGAGATGCGATCCGTCGTCGGGCGAATAATCCGCTGCACGGGCGCGGGTGCCGCACACCGCGACGCGCGCGCCCTTGGCGCGGAACGCCTGCGCGATGCCGTTGCCGATACCGCTGGAGCCGCCGACCACCAGCACCTGCTTGCCGCTGAAATCGAGTTCGTTCATCCCCGCGTTCCCCTTCTTGCTTGCTCTGTTTTGGAGGTCGTTTGACCTGTCTGCGGATCGGTGCCAGCCTTGTCAATCCTGCAACGCGCGCATCCCTTCTCGCGGAATAATATCATGTCGGACTTCAAACAGTTCAGCCGCTCGGTCAAAGGCCTGACCGTTCTCGTCACCGGTGCCGCCAGCGGCATGGGCCGCGCCACCGCGCGGGTATTCGGTGCCGACGGCGCCAACGTCGCCGTCACCGACATCAGCGCGGGCCCGACTCAGGCCGTCGCCGACGACATCGTGTCGCGCGGCGGCAAGGCCAAGGCCTGGACGCTCGACGTCGCCGACCGCGACAACATCAACGACGTGGTGAGCAGCGTGGCGACGCATTTCGGCTCGCTCGACATCATCGTCAACAACGCCGGTATTTCCGTGCGCGTCGCGATCGACGACGACGGCTATGACGGCGCCTGGGCGCGGGGACTGGCCGTCATGCTGACCGCGCACCAGCGCATCATCCGCGCTGCATTGCCCCATTTGCGCAAATCGAAATCGCCACGGATCGTGAATATCGCCTCCACCGAGGCGCTCGGCGCGACCGCGCTGCATAGCCCATACTCCGCCGCCAAGGCCGGCGTGGTCGGGCTGACACGTTCGCTGGCGGTCGAACTCGGCCGCGACGGCATCACCGTGAACTGCATCTGCCCGGGCCCGATCACGACGGGGATGACCGCGCGGATCGCCGACGAGCACAAGGCGACCTATGCCAGGCGCCGCACGGCACTCGGCCGGTACGGCGATCCCGAGGAAGTGGCGCACATGACGCTGAGCCTGTGCCTGCCGGCGGCCTCGTTCCTGACCGGCGCCGTGATTCCGGTGGACGGCGGGCTGATGGCGCGAAACGCGTAGCGGGCATGCGCGGGCAGCGTTGACTTGGCAACGTCAGGGAGTAATTTTTCCTGCAAATGGAGCGGGACAAGCCGCCCGCAGCTCTTGGGAGAGACGCCATGACGGTTACGATCCGGCAGCTTCACAAGCATTTCTTCGGCGAGGTTTCGGGCGTTGACTTGCGCAAGCCACTGACCGAGCAGGAGGCGCTGGACATCGAGGCCGGCATGGACAAATACGCCGTGCTGCTGTTTCGCAATCAGGATATCACCGACGAACAGCAACTGGCGTTCTCGCTGAATTTCGGCCAGCGCGAGGGAAACCGCGGCGGCAACATCACCAAGAAGGAAGATTACCGGCTGACCTCGGGCCTGAACGACGTCTCCAATCTCGGCAAGGACGGCAAGCCGCTGGCGCGCGACAGCCGCGCCCACCTGTTCAACCTCGGCAATTGTCTGTGGCATTCCGACAGTTCGTTCCGCCCGATCCCGGCAAAGTTCTCGCTGCTGTCGGCGCGCGTCGTAAATCCCAAGGGCGGCAATACCGAATTCGCCGACATGCGCGCAGCCTATGACGCGCTCGACGACGACACCAAGGCCGAGATCGAGGACATGATCTGCGAGCATTCGCTGATGTATTCGCGCGGCTCACTCGGCTTCCTCGACTACACCGAGGAAGAGAAGCAGTTGTTCAAGCCCGTGCTGCAGCGGCTGGTGCGGACGCATCCGGTGCACAGGCGCAAATCGCTATATCTGTCGTCGCACGCCGGCGCGATCCAGGGCATGAGCATGCCCGAGGCGCGGCTCCTGCTGCGCGATCTCACCGAACACGCGACGCAGCCGGAATTCGTCTATGTCCACAAATGGACGCTGCATGACCTCGTGATGTGGGACAACCGCCAGACCATGCACCGCGTCCGCCGCTACGACCAGTCGCAACCCCGCGACATGCGCCGCGCGACGGTGGCGGGAACGGAGCCGACGGTGACGCAGCAGGCGGCGGAGTAACTCACTCCGTCGTCCCGGCGAAGAGCTACGCGTGCCCGGCTTCGTTCGACAACATCCCGGGATCGATGCCGATCTTGCGCAGCGCGCGCATGTATTTCTCATCGACGTCGTCGCCGAAGATCAAATCCGGATCGGCGTCGCAATGCAGCCAGCCATTATGCTGGATCTCGTTTTCGAGCTGCCCCGGCGCCCAGCCGGCATAGCCCAGCGCCAGGATCGCATGCTTCGGCCCGTTTCCCCTCGCGATCGCCTTGAGGATGTCGACGGTCGCGGTAAGACAAATGCCGTCGTCGATGTTCAGCGTCGCGTCCTTGATGAAGAAATCGCTGGAATGCAGCACGAAGCCGCGGCCGGTGTCGACCGGGCCGCCTTTCAGCACCTTCATGGTCTCGGCGTTTTCCGGCAGCGTGATCTGGTCGGCGGTCTTGATGATATCGAGCTGCACCAGCAGGCCGGGAAAATCGATGCTGCCGGCGGGGCGGTTGACGATGATGCCCATCGCCCCCTCGGACGAATGCGCGCACATGTAGATGACGGAGCGCTCGAAGCGCGGATCGCCCATGACCGGCATGGCGATCAAAAGCCGGCCGTCCAGATAGCTGTCGGCAGACACATTGTCGCCACTGCCGGCGGCTTTGCGGCGAACGGGCCTCGGTTTTTTGCCTTCAGGACTCATCCGAAAAAGGCCTCTCCTGCTGATTCATATCCTGATATCGGGTGGCGTTTCTGTCAATCAAGCCGGGCGCGGTAACTGGCCGCCGATCACACGCAATTCAATGGTTTGCGCATGAACTAGCGGGTAAAGACGTCGGATGACCGTGATAGTTCCCCTCCGCGCCGCGCTCGGCGTTGCCGCCGTTTTGTCGTTCGCATGTACCGTCGTCGAGGTGCGCGCCGACGACGCGTCGCCCTGGCAGCGCGACGCGCATTCCGCGGTCCGCCTGCTGGCGGGATCGCGCAGCGGCACGGTGCTGCTCGGCGGCGTTGCCATCCAGTTGCAGCCGGGATGGAAGACCTACTGGCGGACGCCGGGGGATTCCGGCGTCCCGCCGCGCTTCGATTTTTCCAGATCCGACAATGTCGAGGCCGTCACGGTACTGTGGCCGGCGCCGATGAAATTCGACGACGGCGCCGGGGGCTTTTCGTTCGGCTACAAGCAGCAGGTGGTGCTGCCGCTGCGTATCGTTGCAAAGAATGCCGACAAACCGGTGACGCTGCGGGCCGATATCAGCTACGCGGTCTGCGACAAGCTGTGCATTCCCGTCGAAGCCAAGGCCGAACTCGGCTTTGCCAGCGTCGCCAGCACCGAGGACGGTACGCTGTCCGAAGCGCTCAACGCAGTGCCGAAACCCGCCAATGTCGGTGATCCCAATCCGCTCACAATTCGCGACGTCAAGCGCGACGGCAAGCTCAACGTGCTGGTCGATATTGCCGCGCCCGAGGCCCGGGATGTCAGCCTGTTCGTCGAGGGACCGACGCCGGACTGGGCGCTGCCGGTCCCGAAACTGGCCGACGGCCCGCCCGGGGTGAAGCGCTTCGTGTTTGAACTCGACGGCCTGCCGCCGGGTGCCAGCGCGGACGGCGCCGCCCTCAAGCTGACGCTGGTCAGCGGCGGCCAGGCGTATGAGTTCAATGTGAATTTGAATTGACCTGCCGGTCATTCCGGGGCGCACGAAGTGCGAACCCGGAATCTCGAGATTCCCCGATGCGCAATTGCGCATCTGAGGTTCGCTGCTGCGCATCGCCCCGGAATGACGGGTGCGACTACAGGCCACCCAACCGATTCTTAACGAATCGTTGATACATCCGACTATCGCCGCCGCCTCGCGGCGCGTTTCGGGGATGATCCGTTTTGGCCGTGATGGATACGCAATCCGCACCTGCTTCGCCTGCCGGCGTGATCGCGCGCCTGCGGTCGCTGCTGGGCGGCTCGAGTGAGGCCTCGGTCACCAAACGGCTGGCCGGCATCATCTTCATCATCCGCGTGCTCAGCGCCGCGCTGGCCTATTTCTCGCAAATCCTGCTGGCGCGCTGGATGGGCGGCTCGGATTACGGCGTCTACGTCTATGTCTGGACCTGGGTGCTGCTGCTCGGCAGCATGATGGATTTCGGCATTTCGGCCTCCGCGCAAAAGCTGATTCCGGAATACCGCACCCGCGGCGAACACGCGCTGCTGCGCGGTTTTCTGGCGGGCAGCCGCTGGATGACCTTCGCGGTCTCTTCCGTCGTCTCGCTGCTGCTGGCGGGCGTGGTGAAGGGACTGTCGCCGTGGATCGACGCCCACGCGATCGTGCCGCTCTACATCGGCTGTCTGACGCTCCCCGCCTTCGTCGTCGCCAACACCCAGGACGGGATCGCCCGTTCGCACGACTGGATGCGGCTCGGCCTGATGCCGCAATTCATCGTGCGCCAGTCGCTGATCATCGGCTTCACCGCCGGCGCGTTCGTGCTCGGACTCAACCTCGGCGCCACCGCCGCGATGCTGGCGAGCGCCGCCGCGGTTTGGATCGCGATGATCGGCCAGATGATCGTGCTCAACCGCAAGCTCGGCCGCCATATCGAACCCGGCCCCAAGGCCTATGATTTCCGCGGCTGGCTCGCGGTCTCGCTGCCGATCCTGATGGTCGAAGGATTTTACCTGCTGCTGTCCTACACCGACGTGCTGATGCTGCAGCAGTTTCGCTCCTCCGAAGAGGTCGGCGTCTACTTCGCCGTGGTGAAGACGCTGGCGCTGGTCTCGTTCATTCACTACGCGATGGCCGCGACGACGGCGCATCGCTTTGCCGAGTATCACGCACAGGGCGACAAGGCGCGGCTGTCGGCCTATGTGGCCCACGCGATCAAATGGACGTTCTGGCCGTCGCTCGCCGCGACCGTGGTGCTGCTGGCCGCCGGCAAGCCGCTATTGTGGCTGTTCGGCCCGCAATTCGTCGTGGGTTACGACATCATGTTCATCGCCGCGGTCGGCCTCGTGGTGCGCGCGGCGATCGGTCCGGTCGAGCGGCTGCTCAACATGCTCGGCCACCAGCACATCTGCGCGCTGGCCTATGCGCTGGCCTTCGTCATGAACGTCGTGCTGTGCTTCGTCCTGGTGCCGCGCTACGGCGGCCACGGCGCCGCGGCCGCGACTTCGATTTCGCTCACGTTCGAGACCGTGCTGCTGTTCTGGATCGTGCGGCGGCGGCTCGGCCTGCACGTGCTGGCGTTCGGGAAGCGCGACTAATCCACCCGCCCGTCATGCCCGGGCAAAAGCGCGAGGCGCGTCTTCGCGCTGGATGATCCGGGTATCCACGTTGTTCCTGGACCGGCAGGCAAGACGTGGATGGCCGGGTCAAGCCCGGCCACGACGAACGCGAAGTTCGGACTTGCTTTCCCGCTACGCCGCCGTCCAGCCGCCGTCGATCGACAGATTGGCGCCGGTGATCTGGGCGGCGTCGTCGCCGCACAGGAACAGCGCCAGGGCGGCGACCTGCTCCGACGTCACGAATTCCTTGGTTGGCTGCGCCTGCAGCAGCACGTCGTTGATGACCTGTTCCTTGGTCAGGCTGCGCGCCTTCATGGTGTCGGGGATCTGCTTCTCGACCAGCGGCGTCCAGACATAACCGGGGCTGATGCAATTACAGGTGACCTTGAAGGTCGCCAGCTCCAGCGCCACCGTCTTGGTGAGGCCGGCGATGCCGTGCTTGGCGGAGACATAGGCAGACTTGAACGGCGATGCGACCAGCGAATGGGCGGAAGCGGTGTTGATGATGCGGCCCCAGCCGCGCTTCTTCATGCCGGGCACCGCGGCGCGAATGGCGTAGAACGCCGCCGACAAATTGATGCCAATGATGGCTTCCCATTTCTCGGGCGGAAAGTCTTCGATCGGCGAGACGAACTGGATGCCGGCATTGTTGACGAGGATATCGACCGAACCGAAGGTCTTCTCGCCAAGCGCGATCATCTCGGCGATCTCGGCGGGCTTGGTCATGTCGGCGGGCGAATGCACGGCGCGGACCTTGAAATCGGTTTCGATGCCGGAGCGCTCGCGCTCGATATCGGCCGGCACGCCCATGCCGTTGAGAACGATATTGGCGCCGGCGCCGGCGAAAGCGCGCGCATATGCCAATCCGATGCCGCTGGTCGAGCCGGTCACGACGGCGGTCTTGCCTTTTAACGTACCCATTCAGTTCACTCCTGTTTGCCTGCCGGGGCTTTGGCTTCTTCGCCCGCCAGATCGTAAGTCACCATGGTTTCGCCGGATTGCGGACGTTCCAGCCATTCCTTGTGGCGCATCGACAGATGAACGTCGCGCGCACCCGCGTTCCAATGCTCGACCATCGCAACGCGCGAAAAGTCATAGTCCTTGGAAGAGCTCTCGTAATTCTTGCTCTTGTAGATCAGGTGAACCACCGTGACGGTGTTCTCCTTCGAAGCTTCCCGCAGCAGTTCGACCGACGGATCGTTCTGCAGATAATCCGGCAGTTTGCTGATGAGGTCGCGCACCGCCATGCGGGCGTTGTGGATCTGCCGGTTCTTGTCCGTGTTCATGCGCGTGCGGCTGGAAAAGCGGATGTCCTTTTCGCGCTCGGCGGCTTCCAGCAGCGATACCGGCAGGTCTCCTTTCGCACTGAACAGATCGACCTGGAAGATCAGCAGATCGCGGCGGGTTTCCTCGGCCAGCACGTAGTCCAGCGGCGTGTTGGAGGCGATGCCGCCGTCCCAGTAATGCTCGCCGTCGATGACGACGGAGGGAAAGCCCGGCGGCAGCGCGCCGGAAGCCATGACGTGCTCCGGGCCGATCTTCTTGCCGCACTTCTTGAATTCGAAATTGTCGAAATATTTGAAATTGCCCGACGTCACCCCGACCGCGCCGACGCTGAACCGCATCTTGAGATCGTTGATGCGGTCGAAATCAACCAGCCGCTCCAGCGTTTTCTTCAGCGGCGAGGTATCGTAATAGCTCTGCGATTGCGGGCTGCCCGGCGGCCACATCGGCGCCGGCGGCACCCGCGGGGTGAAGAATCCGGGCACGCCGAAGGTCGCGATCAGCGCTGCGCTGGTTTCGTTGAACAGCGAGCGCGCCCGGTCGCCCGGCGTCACCGGATTCCACGACACCGGCGACGACACCATTTCCCAGAATTCCTTCAGGCGATCGACCCGCGTTGCGGGATCGTTGCCGGCGATGATCGCGGCATTGATGGCGCCGATCGAAATACCGGCGACCCATTCAGGCTCGAAGCCTGAACGACAGAGCGCCTGGAAGGCGCCGCCCTGGTAGGAGCCGAGCGCGCCACCGCCCTGCAGCACCAGCACCCGCTGCGCCTGGGCGGGCGTGGTCGGCGGCGCGGAACTGGAATGATCCATGATGACTCGTCAGGTGGCAGGAACGTCGGCACCGTGGCTACAGTGGGTGGTGGCGTCAATCAACGAAGTCCAAGCAAGGATCACGCCGGGTTTACCGATTTGCCCAAGCATGAATCGTTCCGAAAACGGACGCCGGCTTTCCGGAAATTACGCTCAGGTCGAGGCGAGAATGAGCGTCCAGAACACCTTGTATTTGGTGTTGGGAGCATAGGTCGCGGCGATGCCCAATTTTGTGACGCCGTTCTTGAGCATATTGGCCTTGTGCGGCGGCGAGTCGCGCCAGCCGGAAAAGGCTTCCGCCAGCGTATGATAGCCGGCCGAGACGTTTTCGACGGCCATCTTGGCCGGATAGCCGGACGCGCCGAGCCGCTTTTCCAGCGGGCCTTTGACATCGTGATCGAGCTTGTTGCGGCTGGCCATCGCTTGCGACTGGGCTTCGGCCAGCTTCATCAGATCGGGGTCGACCGCCACCGCGCCGAGGCCGTTGTTCTGCCGGTACAGCGAGATCATCGAGGCGGCGGCCTGCGGATCCAGGGTCGCGCCACCATTGGCCATGCTCAGATACATGGTCGGCTGTTCCGGCGCCCTGGTGTCGGCCATGCAGCCGCCGAGTGCCAGAAGCCCGATAATGGCGAAGATAGCCCGCATGATTCCCCCGGATTGGTCTGCCGTTGTTGCATACCAACCGTGGCTGAATGGTGAACGGGGCGGCAATTTGGCCGTCATTCCGGAGCGATGCGGAAGCATCGAATCCGGAATCTCGAGGTTCCGGGTTCGCTTCGCGCCCCGGAATGACGGCTGCGCCGTCAACCTTGGGCCGCGAAAATACGGTAGCGGCGGGGTTGCAGGCTGACGATTTCGCCGGCCTGCAGTTCCCGGTCGCGGGGCGCGTCGATCTCGATCAGGGTCTTGCCGTCGCTCCCCGAGAGCGCCACTTCCGCCCGCTGGATCGGACCGAAGGAACGGACATGGCGCACCGCGCCTTCCAGCGCACCTGACCCGGCCGGGCCGATCTGCATGTCGTGGCGGCGGACGAACAGGTTTGAGGCACCCGAGGCCACGCCATCGGCCGCAAGATTGAGCCGCCGGCCGCCGAGCTTGACCGCGCCACCGCTGACCTCGACCGGCAGCACGATGGATTCGCCGATGAAACCGTGGACGAACGCGGTCGCGGGATTGTCGTAGACGTCACCGGGCGTGCCGATCTGTTCAATGCGGCCCTTGTCCATGACGACGACGCGGTTGGCGACTTCAAGCGCCTCTTCCTGGTCGTGGGTGACGAAGATCGAGGTGACGTGGATTTCCGAATGCAGCGAGCGCAGCCATTGCCGCAGTTCCTTCCGCACCTTCGCGTCGAGCGCGCCGAAGGGTTCGTCGAGCAGCAGGATGCGCGGTTCGATCGCGAGCGCACGGGCCAGCGCGATGCGCTGCCGCTGGCCGCCGGACAACTGACTGGGATAGCGGTTCGCCAACCAGTCAAGCTGCACGAGATCGAGCAATTCCTTGACGCGGGCGCGGATGGTGGCCTCGTCCTTGCGGATCGCGCGCGGCTGCACGCGCAGGCCGAAGGCGACGTTTTCGAACACCGTCATGTGGCGGAACAGCGCGTAGTGCTGGAACACGAAGCCGACATGCCGCTCGCTGGCGCCGTGTCCGAGCGCATCCTCGCCGTCGATCGTGACCTCGCCGGCATCGGGCCAGTCGAGGCCGGCGATAATCCGCAGCAGCGTGGTCTTGCCCGAGCCCGAGGGTCCGAGCAGCGCCAGCAACTCGCCCTTGCCGACCTTCAGGTCGACATTGTCGAGCGCGGCGAAGGCGCCGAACTTCTTGACGATGTTTTTGACTTCAATGGTCACTTCGATGATCCCCAGGGATTTCCACTTCGTCCAGCCGCTGCTCGAGCACGGTCTTTACGACCAGCGTGATCAGGGCCAGCATCGCCAGCAGCGAGGCAATCGCAAATGACGCCACGAACTGATACTCGTTATAGAGGATTTCGACCAGCAGCGGCATCGTGTTGGTTTCGCCGCGGATATGGCCCGAAACCACGGAAACCGCGCCGAATTCGCCCATCGCGCGCGCGTTGCACAGCAATACGCCGTACAGCAGGCCCCATTTGATGTTGGGCAGGGTGACGCGGAAGAAGGTCTGCAGGCCTGACGCACCGAGCGAGATCGCGGCTTCTTCCTCCTGCGTGCCCTGCTCCTGCATCAAGGGGATCAGCGAGCGCGCCACGAAGGGAAATGTGACGAAGATGGTAGCGAGCGCAATGCCGGGCACGGCGAACAGGATGTGGATGTCGTTGGCTTGCAGCCAGGTGCCGAAATAGCCTTGCGCGCCGAACAGCAGCACGAACACCAGGCCCGAAATAACCGGGCTGACCGAGAACGGAAGGTCGATCAGCGTGATCAGGAAGGTCTTGCCGCGGAATTCGAATTTCGCAATCGCCCAGGCCGCGACCACGCCGAATATCAGGTTGAGGACGACCGAGATCGCCGCCACCAGCAGCGTCAGTTTGATCGCCGACAGCGCCTCGGGCTCGACGAGGGCGGCGAAATAGGCGCCGACGCCCTTGGAGAATGCCGACGCGAACACCACGACCAGCGGCAGCACGACAAAGACGGTGAGGAAGGTGATCGCAAGCACGATGATAATAAAACGAATGGGCCCGGGCTCGCTGCGCAGATCCCGCGCTGAAGACGCCGTACGCACGCGATCGCCCGCGCCGCGCAGGGATGGTGCCGGAAGCGTCAAATCCGCCGGCGAGGCATAGCCGCCCGGAGAAGCGTAGCCCCGAAGTTCGGTCGGCGCTGTCACAAAGCTGGTTTGCGTTGACATCTGCCCGCCCTCAATGCGCGGGAACGCGGGTTTGCGCCCAGCGTTGCAGGCGATTGACGACGAAGATGATCAGGAACGATGCCAGCAGCATGACGACGGCGATTGCCGTCGCGTCGGCATAGCGAAATTCGGACAGCCGGATCACGATCAGGAGCGGCGCGATCTCCGACACGTTCGGCAGATGTCCGGCGATGAAGATCACCGAACCGTACTCGCCGACCGCGCGCGCGAACGCCAGCGCAAAACCGGTCAGCAGCGCCGGCGTCAGGCTCGGCACGATCACCCGAAACACCGTGTGCCAGCGGTTGGCGCCGAGGCTGGCGGCCGCCTCCTCGATTTCGGGGTCAAGGTCGATCAGCACGGGCTGAACCGTCCGGACCACGAAGGGGATGCCGATGAACACCATCGCCAAGAAAATGCCGATCGGCGTGAACGCGACCTTGATCCCGAGTTCGGCCAGCGGCGCGCCGAGCCAGCCTTTTTGTGCAAACAGCTGCGTCAGCGCCACGCCCGCGACCGCGGTCGGCAATGCAAAGGGAATATCGACGATGGCGTCGAACAGCCGCCGGCCGGGGAAGCGATAGCGCACCAGCGCCCAGACGATGATCGTCCCCATCACCAGATTGACGCAGGCCGCCGCGAACGACAGCCCGAAGGAAATCTTCAGCGCGTTCAGAGTGCGGCGGCTGGTGACGATCTCCCAGAATTGCAGCGGCGAAAGCTCAAGCGTCTTCAGGAAGAGGCCAGCCAGGGGAATCAGAATGATGACGGAGAGCCATGTCAGGGTCAGTCCCATGGTGAGACCGAACCCGGGCAATGTGCTCCGCCGTGCGACCGCTGTGCTCACAAATCCCCCTGCTTCCGCGGCCGGCTAGCCGTTCGCCAATTCTTGCGCCAATTCTTGCGCCAGATCAGTTCTTGTAGATCTGGTCGAAAATGCCGCCTTCGCCGAAGTGATCTTTCTGCGCCTTGGTCCAACCACCGAAAACGTCGTCGATCGTGAAAAGTTCAATCTTGGCGAAAGATTTTTCGTATTCCTTCGCGATCTCCGAATCCCGCGGACGGTAAGAATTGCGTGCGGCGATTTCCTGACCTTCCCTGGTATACCAATACTTCAGATAGGCTTCGGCGACGGCGCGGGTGCCCTTCTTCTCGACCACCTTGTCGACGATGGCTACCGGCGGCTCCGCGAGGATCGACAGCGGCGGCGCCACGATCTCGAACTTGTCCTTGCCGAACTCGCGCTGCGCCAGGAACGCCTCGTTCTCCCACGCCAGCAACACGTCGCCGACGCCGCGCTCGACGAACGTCACGGTGGAGCCGCGCGCGCCGGTATCGAGCACCGGCACGTTCTTGAAGAGATCGCCGACGAACGCCTTGGCCTTGTCGGCCGAGCCGAATTTCTTTTGCGCGTAACCCCATGCGGCGAGGTAATTCCAGCGCGCGCCGCCCGAAGTCTTCGGGTTCGGCGTGATCACCTGCACGCCGGGCTTGATCAAATCGTCCCAATCTTTAATGCCCTTGGGATTGCCCTTGCGAACCAGGAACACGATCGTGGAGGTATAGGGGGACGCATTGAGTGACAGGCGCTTCTGCCAGTCCGGAGCAACCAGCCCCTTGGCGGCGATGGCGTCGATGTCATAGGCCAGCGCCAGCGTGACGACGTCGGCCTGCAGGCCATCGATCACCGAGCGGGCCTGCGAGCCCGAGCCGCCATGCGACTGCTTCACTTCGACGCTCTTGCCGGTTTCCTTACTGTACGCCGCCACGAACGCCTTGTTGAAATCGACATAGAGTTCGCGCGTCGGATCGTAGGACACGTTCAGCAACGTGTAATCGGCAGCCAGCGCCGAACTCGCCCAGAGCAATCCCGCGACGAGGGGCAGAATGCGACGGATCATCACCAATCTCCATTCGGCTCGATGAAACATATCATCGAAAGCAGAGCCGCATAAGTCGGGGCGAAGCGCGTCTTAGTCAACGGAACCGGTTTTCGTTGTTTGCGGCGCCGCAGCGGCATTTTCCTAAGAAGTCTGCGTCGTATGGATGCCGCATTCTGTCTTGGTTCGGCCGCGCCAGCGACCGGCGCGCGCATCCTCATCGCTGGTGGTCCGGCTCGAGCACGGCATGCATCCAACCGACAGATAGCCCGCGGCGACCAGTGGATGCGACGGCAGCTTTGCCAGCCTGTAGATCGCCTCGATCTCCTCACGGGAGACGTTGGCGAAGGGGTTGAATTTCAGCTTCGCGCCGTCGTCTTCGACGACCGGAATTTCCGCGCGCGTGCCACCCTGGAAACGCTTGCGACCGTTGAGCCAGGCCGAGAACGGCTTTAGCGCACGTGCGAGGGGCTCCACCTTACGGATGCGGCAGCAGGCGTCGGGATCGGAAAACCACAATTCGCGGTCGGCGTCCTCGCGCGCGAGGGTTTCCTCCAGCGGCCTGATCGAGCGCACGTCTTTCAAGCCCAGCGTTGCGATCAGCGTGTCGCGATAAGCGAGCGTCTCGTCGAACAGCCAGCCGGTGTCGAGAAATACGACGGGTATCGAAGGGTCGACGTCCGCCATCACCTTGAGCAGCGCCGCCGATTCCGTGCCGAACGACGATACCAGCGCAAGACGCTCGCGGCCCACGGTCTTCAGCGCGGTTTCGATCACGGCCGCCGGCGACGCATCGCGCAGCGCACGGTCGAGCACCTGCGCCGGCGAAAGTTGCGTCGCTTCTGTCGTCTCGCCCTGCTGTACGGTCGCGCTCACTGGCCGGCACTCTCCGAATGACGCAATTGCATGCGGCGGTTCAACGCCGTGACGCGGCCATCGCCGGTCGGCTGGTAGAACACGGTATAACGCTTCACGGTCGCGGCGAACGCGTCCGCATCGGCGTCCTTCTTCACCTCGAACGTGTCGAAGCCGGCGCGCAGCATGAACACGAACTGGTCGCGCAGCACCTGGCCGGTGGCGCGCAACTCGCCGTCATAGCCGTGACGCTCGCGCAAGAGGCGCGCCTGGCTGTAGGCGCGGCCGTCGCGGAAGCTCGGAAACACCAGCGCGACCGCGGCGAGCCGATCGAGCCAGGGCACGAGATCGTCGATATCGCGGTTGTTCGGCCAGATCACGCCGACCTTGCCGGCGCGATTCAAGAGCGTTTCGGGGCCTTCGAGAAACCGCGCCGCCGGAACCAGGATCGCGCCGTCGCCGGGCAATTCAGCGCCGTCGGCGACATGGACGAACAGATCGGTGACAATTCTACCCTGCTTAACGAGTGGCATAGACCCGCTCCTTGAATGGCTCGACGCCCAGACGCTTGACCGTATCGACGAACAATTCCTCGGGGCGGTCGCGCAGGGCGAGATAGGCTTCGACAATGTCCTCGATCACGTCGGCGACTTCCGCATAGGGAACGGCCGGGCCGATCAGCGTGCCCATCTGCGCGTTCTCGTCGGCGCGGCCGCCGATGGTGATCTGGTAATATTCCTCGTCGTTCTTCTCGACGCCGAGAATGCCAATATGGCCGACATGGTGATGCCCGCAGGCGTTGATGCAGCCGGAGATGTTGATGTGCAGCCGGCCGATCAGGTTGGCGGTGTCGTGATTGGCGAACCGGCGGGTCAGTTCCTGCGCGATCGGGATCGAGCGCGCATTGGCGAGCGAGCAGTAATCCAGTCCCGGGCAGGCGATGATATCGGTGACGAGATTGACGTTCGGCGTCGCGAGCCCGAGACGGTCGAGCGCCTTCCACAGCTGCGGCAGGTCGCGCTTGGCGACGTGCGGCAGCACCAGATTCTGCTCATGGCCGACACGGATTTCGCCGAAGGAATATCGGTCGGCAAGATCGGCGACCGCGTCCATCTGGTCGGAGGTGGCATCGCCGGGCGGTCCGCCGACCGGCTTCAGCGACAGCGTCACGATCGAATAGCCCTGCACCTTGTGCGCGGCCACCGAGTTCTTGCGCCAGCGCTCGAACAGTGGATCGTGCGCCGCCTGCTTCAGTTCGTCCGGCATGTGCGGCAGCTTTTCGTAGGCCGGATAGGAAAAACGCGAGCGCACTTCCTCGATGACCGAATGGTCGAGCGTCAGGCCGACCTCGCCCATCCGCTTCCATTCTTCCTCGACCTCACGCGAGAATTTTTCGATGCCGAGCTCGTGCACCAGGATCTTGATGCGCGCCTTGTAGATGTTGTCGCGGCGGCCATACTGATTGTAGACGCGCAGGATCGCCTCGACGTAGCTGAGGATATCGCGGCCGTGCACGAACGGCTTGATGGTCTTGCCGATGAACGGCGTGCGGCCGAGACCGCCGCCGACCAGAACCTCGAAGCCGGTTTCGCCTTCCGCGTTCTTGTAAAGGCGCAGGCCGATGTCGTGAACCTTGATCGCCGCGCGATCGTGCTCGGATGCGGTGATTGCAATCTTGAACTTGCGCGGCAGGAACGAGAATTCGGGATGCAGCGTGGTGTGCTGGCGCAGGATCTCCGACCAGATGCGGGGATCCTCGACCTCGCCCGGCGCGACGCCGGCCCACTGGTCCGAGGTGACGTTGCGCATGTTATTGCCGGACGTCTGCATCGCATGGATACCGACTTCGGCGAGATCGGCGAGCGCGTCCGGCAGTTCCGAAAGCTTGATCCAGTTGAACTGGATGTTCTGGCGGGTGGTGAAATGGCCATAGCCACGGTCGTAGCGGCGACCGACGCGCGCCAGCGCGCGCAGCTGCCTGGACGACAGCGTGCCGTAGGGGATCGCAACGCGGAACATGTAGGCGTGCAGCTGCAGATAGACGCCGTTCTGCAGCCGCAGCATCTTGAATTCATCCTCGGAGAGTTCGCCGGAAAGACGGCGTTTCACCTGGTCACGGAATTCGGCGACGCGTTCGTTGATCAGCGTGCGGTCGAGTTCGTCATATGCGTACATGATGGATCAGCCTCGATTGTCTCAGGCCGGAAGAAGGTCGATGGTCAGACCCTTCGAGCGGATGTGTTCACGCAAATTGCCGGGCTGGATGGCGCCGCCGTCATTGACCTCGACCGGCGCGATATAGGCCCCAACCGCGCCGACGTCGTCGGCATTGGCATCGGCCAGCAGCGCCCGCGCCTCGTCCGACGTGCGGACGATGGCAGCGTCAGCCAGATGGGCGGACCAGCCCTGCTGCGCGGTGCGATAGATCACGATGCCATCGGAGGTGCGGTTGGCCGTCACCATCGAAGGCCCCGTGATCTTGATTTTCTGCTGAAGCGGAGAGGTCATTCGGCGACATCCAGTAATTTGGAGATGACTTGATTGAGGTTCGACTGACGCCACGGCGCGGAATGCGCAACGACGTCGCCGATGACGAGGATGGCGGGACCGCCATCGATTTTTTCGACCAGCGCGGGAAGATCTTCGAGCATGCCGACCACGGCCTGCGCATCCGGCCGCGTCACGCGCGCGAAGATGCCGACGGGGGTTTGCGGCGATCGCCCGGCGGCGAGCAATCCCGCACGGACGGAAGGCGCGGCGGTCATCCCCATGTAGACGACGATGGTCATCTTGTTGTCGGTGAGTACCGACCAGTCGACGGTCTCGGCATCCCTGGCCTTGTGGGCCGTGAGGAAGGTGATGCGCAGCGCCTCGTGGCGATAGGTCAGCGGCGCCTCGAATTGCGCGGCGGCGCCGAGGCCGGCGGTAATGCCCGGCACCACCGAATAGGCAACGCCGGCGGCACGCAGCGCCTCGATTTCCTCGCCGCCGCGGCCGAAGATAAACGGATCGCCGCCTTTCAGCCTGACCGCGCGCTGACCTGCCTTTGCGGCATCAATGAGCAGCTTGTGGATCGCATCCTGGCCGACGCCGGGCTTGCCGACACGGCGGCCGACCGGAACACGCGAGGCATCGCGGCGAATGCGGTCGAGAATTTCCGGCGACACCAGTTCGTCGTAGAATACGACATCGGCGTCCTGCAGCGCGCGTAGCGCCTTGATGGTGAGCAGATCGGGATCGCCCGGTCCGGCGCCGACCAGCGTGACGCGGCCCTCGGCCTTGCCGCCGTCGGTCGCACCGGCGAACGCGCTGGGATCGACGATGGCGTTGAGAGCAGCTTCAGCCTCGCTCTTGCGCCCGGCCAGCACGAGTGCGCCGATCGGGCCGTCGACCACGCGCTCCCAGAAACGGCGGCGCAATGCAAATTCGGGAATGCGCGCATGCATCGCCTTCCGGAAGCCGCCGATGAAATTGGCGAGGTCGCCGATGCGCGCGGGCAGCACCGCCTCGATCCGCTCGCGGATGCGGCGCGCCACCACCGGCGAGGTTCCGCCAGTGCCGACGGCGACGACGACGTCGCCGCGATCGACGATCGCCGGAAAAATGAATGTGGAGTGAACGAGATCATCCATCACGTTGACGGGCAGACCGACGGCCTTTGCGCGCACCGACATCGCTACGCCGATGTCGCCTGCACCAGCACAGAGGATCGCGATCACGTTCGTCAAATCGGCCGTGAGCGGATCGCCGTTCGCCGGCTCGACCCGCGCGACGTCTTCTGCGGCCAAACCTGAAAGGTCATGATGGCTGTCCGTTGCGTACCAGCGGACCTGCGCTCCTGCTGCCGCGAGCAGGCGCAATTTGGCGCGTGCGAGGTCGCCCGCTCCAACGAGCAGCACCTTGCCGCTTTGCAGATCCAGAAACACAGGCAGATAGCGCATCAGATACTCGCTTCCCCAACTTGGGGGTTGACTGAAATTATTTTCTATTTATCTCTCGATCAAGGCCTACAAAGAGAAAATTATTTCTTCTCTATTGCGCCGCAACTTTAGAATTTTTCCACTCTCAAGTCCAAGGCCAAGAGATGCATCTTCTCGACAAGGAATCCGCCGGACCGGGATTGCCGTCCGCAGCCATCAGCAGGGCAACATCCGGGACAAAAATTTTGGCCGGCCGGGACCTGCCGCCGCCCTCGATGGACCATCTCGACGAACTCGAGGCGCAGAGCATTTACATCCTTCGGGAGGCCTTCGCGCGGCTGAAAAAACTCGCGCTGCTGTGGTCGTTGGGCAAGGATTCCAACGTCATGATCTGGCTGGCGCGCAAGGCCTTCTTCGGCCGCGTGCCGTTCCCGGCGCTGCACGTCGACACCGGCAAGAAATTTCCGGAGATGTACGCGTTCCGCGACCGCTACGGAAAGGAATGGGACCTCGATCTCAAGGTAGAGCCCTGCCCGCCGATCGACGCCGTCGATCCGACCCTGCCGCCGGCCGCCCGCTCCGCCGCCCGCAAGACCGAAGGATTGAAGTGGGCGCTCAACAAATACGGCTTTGACGGATTGATCGCCGGCATCCGCCGCGACGAAGAGGCTACCCGCGCCAAGGAGCGCGTGTTCTCGCCGCGCGGGCTCGAAGGCGGCTGGGACGTGCGCGATCAGCCCCCGGAATTCTGGGACCAGTTCAATGCGTCGCCGCCGCCCGGTGCGCATTTGCGCATCCACCCGATCCTGCATTGGACCGAGGCCGACATCTGGGCCTACACCAAGCGCGAGAACATTCCGATCATCCCGCTGTACCTGTCCAGCAACGGCAAGCGCTATCGCTCGCTGGGCGACCAGGACATCACCAATCCGGTGGCGTCGACGGCTTCGAGCATCGACGAGATCCTGACCGAACTCGACAGTACGAAGATTCCGGAGCGCGCCGGCCGCGCGCTCGATCACGAAACCGAAGATGCCTTCGAGCGGCTGCGCGTCGCCGGCTATCTCTGACGGATATGGATGTGAGCGTCGCGATGAACATGATCCTTCCCTCGGCCATCTCCGCCACCCCCAACGGCGACGCGTCGATGCCAAACGGCACGACCCGACCCCAGGTCCGCATCGTCATCGTCGGCCATGTCGACCACGGCAAATCGACGCTGGTCGGTCGGCTACTGCACGAGACCGGCAGCCTTCCCGATGGCAAGCTGGAAATGCTGAAAGCCGTCAGCGCGCGGCGCGGCATGCCGTTCGAATGGTCGTTCCTGCTGGATGCGCTGCAGACCGAGCGTGACCAGGGCATCACCATCGACACCACGCAGATCCGCTTCCGCACCCGCTCGCGCGACGTCGTTCTGATCGACGCGCCCGGCCACGCCGAATTCCTGCGCAACATGATCACCGGCGCCTCGCAGGCCGACGGTGCGGTGCTGATCATCGACGCGCTGGAAGGCGTGCGCGACCAGACGAGGCGCCATGGCTATCTCCTGCATCTGCTCGGAATCAAGCAGGTCGCCATCGTCGTCAACAAGATGGACCGTGTCGATTTCAGCGCCGAACGTTTCAAGGCGATCAGTGACGAGATTTCCGCGCATTTGATCGGTCTCGGCGTCACGCCTTCGGCCGTGATCCCGATCTCGGCGCGCGACGGCGACGGCGTTGCCGAAACGACACCGCGGATCGGATGGTACCAGGGGCCGACCGTGGTCGAGGCGATCGATGCGCTCGAACCGGCGCGGCCGCTGGAACTGCTCGCGCTGCGCCTGCCGGTGCAGGCGATCTACAAGTTCGACGACCGCCGCATCGTTGCGGGCCGTATCGAATCCGGCCATCTCGGCGCCGGTGACGAGATCGTCATCATGCCCGCCGGCAAGATCGCCAAGATCAAGACGGTGGAGAGTTGGCCGGTGACGCCGCTGAGCGGCGTTCATGGCGCAGGCCGCTCGGTCGGCATCACGCTCGACCGCGAATTGTTCATCGAACGCGGCGACGTCATCGCCCATGCCGGCGCCACCCCGCGCGATACCCGCCGGATTCGGGCACGGATTTTCTGGCTGCACGACAAGCCGCTGTCGAAGGGCGACCAGATCCTGATCCGCCTCGGCACGCGCGAAAGCCGCGCCAGCGTGGTCGCCATCGAG
>JAQSDT010000646.1 GCA_029946075.1 bacterium
CTAGTACTCTCTTTCAAAATTGTGTGAGTCGTGATTCAAGGTTGGGATGGTTCCAGAAGCGAGAGAGGTTCGGCTACGGCCGAAGGATCGGGCTGCGCTGTTGGCGCGGGTTGGTTCTCCGACGGCGGCGCAGCGCGATGTTAGGCGTGCGCGGATCGTGCTGATGGCGGCAGAAGGCGCCAGCACGCGCTCGATTGCGGCCGAGGTGGGGGTGCAGCCGCGCATCGTGAGCAATTGGCGTGCGCGCTTCGCCGAGGAAGGCCTTGCCGGCCTTGCCGAGCGCAAGCGGTCCGGCAAGGCGCCGACCTATGGCGCGAGCACCGGCAAGCGCATCCTGGCGCTGTTGGATCGGCCGGCGCCCAGGGGCTATGCGCGCTGGACCGGCCCGCTGATCGCCGCGGCGCTCGGCGATGTCGGCGTGCAATATGTCTGGCGCTTCCTGCGGGCGCACAAGATCGACCTGGCGGGGCGCAAATCCTGGTGTGAGAGCGACGATCCTGAGTTCGCCGCCAAGGCCGCCGACGTGGTCGGGCTCTATCTCGCCCCGCCGGAAAAGGCGATCGTGCTGTGCGTCGATGAAAAGCCGTCGATCCAGGCGCTGGAACGGGCGCAGGGTTATTTGAAGCTGCCCAACGGGCGCGCGCTCACCGGCCACAGCCACGACTACAAACGCCATGGGACCTCGACCTTGTTCGCCGCGCTGGAGACCGCCACCGGCAAGGTGAGAACCCAGCACAAGAAGCGCCGCCGGCGCGCTGAATTCCTCGATTTCATGAACGACATCGTAGCGGCTTACCCGCGCAGAGAAATCCACGTCGTCTTGGACAATCTCAACACCCACACCAAGAACGAAGCCTGGCTCAAGCGTCACAAGCGCGTGCATTTCCACTTCACGCCGACACGCGCCTCCTGGCTCAACCAGGTGGAGATCTGGTTCTCCATCCTCCAAGGCAAATCCCTCGACGGCGCCTCCTTCACCTCGGTCGGCGAACTCAGAGACCACATCGATGCCTTCATCGCAGCCTACAACAAGCACGCTGAGCCATTCGCATGGACCAAGACAAAGGTCCGACAGCGCCGCTTCAAAGGACGACGTATCAGTCAATTGTGATTCCGGGTACTAGTGTAGTAGTCGTGGATCGCGGCGGCGACCATGGCCTTGAAGGCCGGGGCGTCCGGCCCGCGATCGATGGCCTGCAGCACCTCGGCCCGCGCGTCCGGCGCTTTCGCGACGAAGGCAGCTTCGCCGCTGGCCGCCGCGGCGATCATCGCGAAGACGGACGCATGGGCGGCAGGGAAGGCGACGGCATCGATGCCGGACCGCGAGGCAGGCGGCAGCGTCGCGTCTCCAGGCAGCAGCGTGTCGAGCACCGCGTCGGCGAAACCCCGGGTCATGCGAGGTCCGCCGCGAGGTCGTCGGCGATCTTCAGGCCGAGCGCGCCGATGGTGGAACCCGGGTTCACCGCCCCGACCGTCGGGAACAGGCTGCCGTCGGCAACCAGCAGGTTCGGCACCGCATGGCAGCGGCCGCTTCCGTTGGTGACAGAGGTCTGGGGATCGGTGCCCATCCGTGCAGTGCCAAGCAGGTGCCAGCCGGTCACCGCGGCGAGCGGGATGGTGTGGATGCGATTCGCGCCCGCCGCTCTCAAGACCTCCTGAGCGCGGGCGATGCCGAAATCCAGGCTCTTCCGCGAGTGCTCCGACACCGTGTAGTCGAGCTTCACGCCGGGAAGACCGTCGGCTTCCACCGTGTCGGTGAGCGTCACGCGGTTGTGCTCCTCGGGCAGGTCCTCACCCATCACCAGGACCGTCATCGCGTGGCGGAACTCTTCCCGCAACAGGCGATGCGCGTCCGCCCCCCAGTTCGGCTCGAGGCGCGTCGCCTGGCTCAGCAGCGCGTTCTCGCGCGTGACCTGCAGATGGATGCCGCGCTTGAAGCCGCGCGCGTCGTTGGTCTCGTAGAACTCGTGGCTGTAGAGGGCGCAGCCGACGGGTCCGACCGGCCCATCCAGCTCCTCCTCGAACATGGCGCGGATGTAGGCGGCCGAATGGAACATCAGGTTCCGGCCCAGCGCCGGGCTCGAAAGTCCTGAGGCCAGGAGCAGGCGAGGGGTGCCGATGCCGTTGCCGGCGACCACGACATAGGAAGCCGGCTGGATCACGTCGCGGCCGTCGCGGTCGCGATAACGCACCCCGGTGGCGCGACCGCCTTCGATGTCCACCTGCTGGACGATCGCCTCCGTGCGCAGCTCGACGCCGGCCGCCAGCGCCTTCGGCCAGTAGGTGGCATCGACCGACGACTTGGCTTTGGTCGGGCAGCCGAGCAGACAGGGGCCGCAATGGTTGCAGCCGGCGCGGCCGCCATGGGCTCGCGAGTTGACGGCGGCGTCGACCGGCCACCAGTGCCATCCCAGCTTGTCGAAGCCGCGGGCGGCGACCATGCCGAGCTTGCCGAGCGGCAAGGGCGGCATCACCCGCTCCGGCTTCGGCGGATAGGCCGGATCGCCGGCGAGGCCGGAGACGCCAACCATGGCGTCGTTCTCGTCGTAGTAGCGTTCGAGGTCGAAATAGTCGAAGGGCCAGTCGTCGCCGACGCCGTCCAGCGTCCGCGTGCGGAAGTCGGACGGATGCAGGCGCGG
>JAQSDT010000647.1 GCA_029946075.1 bacterium
TCATGGCGCAGACCGGCGACGGCCAGAATTTCAACGGCACCGGCGGTTCGAAATATCCGAACCTGAAGCAGGAGTTTTCCAAGGTGCCGTTCACGCGCGGCATCGTCGGCATGGCGCGGCGCGGCGACAGCGTCGACACCGCGAACTCGCAGTTCTTCATCATGTTCGCGGAAGGCGCCAGCCTGAACGGCCAGTACACCGTGATCGGCGAAGTCGTGTCCGGAATGGACGTGGTCGACAAACTGAAGAAGGCGCCTCCGGGATCGCCGGGCGGTCAGGTCACCGATCCCGACAAGATGGTGAAGGTCCAGGTCGGATCCGACGTCAAGTAAGGCGACGGCAACGACCCGCCGCAGGCCATTGGAACATCCACCCAAAACAGAAGAGAAGAGAACATGGCTGATACAGAAAATACGTTGATCCTCGAAACCACCCAGGGCCCCGTCACCATCGAGATGCGCCCTGATCTCGCGCCCGGCCACGTCGCCCGGATCAAGGAACTGGTGCGCGAAGGTTTTTACGACGGCATCGTGTTCCACCGCGTGATCGAAGGCTTCATGGCCCAGACCGGCTGCCCGCACGGCACCGGCACCGGCGGTTCCGGCAAGAAGCTGAAGGCCGAGTTCAACAAGGAGCCGCACGTCCGCGGCACCACCTCGATGGCCCGCGCGGCGAGCCCGGATTCCGGCGACAGCCAGTTCTTCATCTGCTTCGACGATGCCTCGTTCCTCAACGGCCAGTACACGGTCTGGGGCAAGGTGACCTCGGGCATGGAAAACGTCGACAAGATCAAGCGCGGCGAGCCGGTGCAGAACCCGGACAAGATCGTCAAGGCGCACATGGCCGCCGACGCGGCGTGACATCTTACTAAGCGATCTCTGCACCTAACTCCGGAAAATTAATGGCCCCGCCTTTGGCGGGGCCATTAAGGTTTGAGTGAGGGTAGGGCTCGTTTGCAACTCTAACATGCGATATGCTTTACCCTACTTGCCCTTCTGGGTGTACGCGAGGCGAAAATGGAAGTCCGACAAGCCGTAAAGTCCGCGAAGGACTGGGTGCTCGATGTGATGAAAGAAGAGCAGCCGATCAACCTCGGGCTCGAAGAGGTTGAGTTCGACGAAAAGAGCCGCGTCTGGAGGATCACTCTGGGATTTTCTCGTCCATGGAACTCTACCAAGAGTGCTCTTTCCACACTGACTGGCGATGTTGCCCTTCGGAGGGCATATCGCACTATCATAGTGGACGACAAAGACGGGCATGTAAGGGGTATGGTAAAAAAGGTGAGTGTTGACGATTGACGAAACGTCAAACGCTGCTCCTTGATGCTAATTTGATTGTTCTGCTTGTGATCGGGCTAGCAGATGAGAACGCTGTTCCCGTGCACAAACGTACGCGTGCTTATACTACTGGCGATTTCCGACTCTTGCTGAGCGTGATCTCGCAGTATCGGGAGCTAGCAGCGTTGCCTAACGCTCTGTCAGAGGCGTCCAATCTTCTCGAATTCGAGGGCAATGGTTTACCCGAGAAAATTACTCGTCGATTTTTGCAATTTATCGCTACTACTCGCGAGATCTATGTGCCGAGTCTGGATGCTTCCGTTCGGAACGAGTTTCGCCGGCTTGGGCTGACGGACTCCGCGACCCTGGAGGCGGCGAAGCAGGATGTTCATATACTTTCAGCCGATCTGGCTCTCTACCTAGCGGCTGTCAACGCTGGGTACAGCGCAGCCAATTTCACTCACGCGATTGAAGCTGCGCGCTCTTAGCTTTTTTGCAGAGTTTTCTCACGCCCATGCGCACCGATCTCTTCGACTTCGAACTGCCCGCCGCCAACATCGCGCTGCGCCCCGCGATTCCGCGCGATTCCGCGCGGCTGCTGGTGGTGTCGCCGGAAGGTGCGCTGCGTGATGCGACGGTCGGCGACCTGCCGCGATGGCTGGAGCCCGGCGACCAGCTCGTCGTCAACGACACCAAGGTCATTTCAGCCCAGCTCAAGGGCCGCCGCATCGGCCGCGCGACCGAGCCCAGGATCGATGCGACGCTAATCAAGCGGCTCGACGGCTCGCGTTGGCGGGCACTGGTCAAGCCGGCGAAGAAACTCGCGCCGGGCGACGTCGTCCGCTTCGGCAATGAAGGCAAGGTCTGCCTGCTCGGGCATCTGGACGCCGAGGTCGAGGCCAAGGGCGAGGAGGGCGAGATCACGCTGTCGTTCTCGTTCCACGGTCCCGCGCTCGATCAGGCGATCGAGGATCTCGGCACGCCGCCGCTGCCGCCCTACATCGCTTCAAAACGCACGCCCGACGACCAGGACACGGCCGACTACCAGACCATGTTCGCGGCCAATGAGGGCGCGGTCGCAGCCCCCACCGCGGGGCTGCATTTCACCCCGGCGCTGGAAGCTGCGCTGCGCGCGCGCGGCGTCACGCTGCATCGCCTGACGCTGCATGTCGGGGCAGGGACCTTCTTGCCGGTGAAGGTGGACGAAACCTCCGAGCACCGGATGCATGCCGAGTGGGGCACGATCTCCGCCGAGACGGCTGCCGCGCTCAACGCCGCGCGCGCCAAAGGCGGCCGCATCGTCGCGGTCGGCACGACGTCGCTGCGATTGCTCGAAAGTGCGACGGCCGAGGACGG
>JAQSDT010000648.1 GCA_029946075.1 bacterium
AACCAGCGACCATTCGATTAACAGTCGAATGCTCTACCGCTGAGCTACCGAGGAACATGCGAAACAATCGTTCGCGAGCGGGGAGCGTATAACAAAGCCTTTCGGGCTTGCAAAGGACCAAATGACGGCTCGCCGAACCATCTCGATCAGGCTCTAAAACCTCAATCCCACAAGGATTTGCCGCCTGTTCGGGATTCCGGCGGGAAAGAACCGGAAACAGTTTCGCGCATTGCTTCCATCCGCCCATGTCATGGACCGGGCCGCCTTTTCGACTCAATCGGCCGGGAACCTTGGCTCTGCCGGGTTTCATGGGAGCTGATTCGATGCCAGCCATTGCAACCGTAATGCCGCGTGCGATGCCCTCGATTGTTCCGGGCGATATTCCAGCCCTGAGCGACGATGAATGCCTGTTGCGGCTCGCGCAGGCCATTGAAGATCATGATACCGAGCATCTCGACGAGGTCGCGCGGCTGATCGCCCGGCTCGCCGTCACGATCGAATAGGGCTGTATTGCAGCGGTGTGGATGCCGCCGGCCGGCCCGGCAGCGGCGTGTTGCGTTTTGCCGGGGCTTGTACCAAAGATGACCCGCTTTCAGCTCTTCCGGCGCCGCTGCCGCATGCTTTCAGGGTCTTGATATGTCCGTCTTTTCGAACGCCCGCCAGAAAATGGTCGATGGTCAGGTGCGCCCGAGCGACGTGACGGATGTCAGGATCATCGATGCCATGATGGCGGTGCCGCGCGAGGCGTTCGTCCCGGCAAGCAAGCAGGCCATGGCCTATCTCGACCTCGATCTCGATGTCGCCGAAGGAGCAGCGCCGCGCTTCCTGATCAAGCCGGTGGTGCTGGCCAAGATGCTGCAGGCCGCCGAGATCAAGGAAACTGATCGCGTGCTGGTGGTCGGTGCGGCCAGCGGCTACGCCGCCGCCGTGATCGCCAAATTCGCCGCCGACGTGACCGCCACCGAGAGCGATTCGGCGCTGGCTTCGAAGGCCAGGGCGGCTCTCGCCGCGACCGGCGCTGGGAATATCCAGGTCCGGACCGCTTCGGCTGGTGAGGGCGATGCGGCCGGCGCCCCTTACGACGTGATCGTACTCAACGGCGCGACCGAGATCGTGCCGGAACATCTCTGCCGGCAACTGAAGGCCGGCGGCCGGCTGGTCGGCGTTTTCGCCACCACGCAGCCCGCGCGGGCCACGCTCGTGACCAGTTCCCACGGCGATTACGGCCATCGGACGCTGTTCGACGCCGCCGCGCCGGTGCTGCCGGGCATGGAACGCGTCGCCGCGTTCGTTTTCTAGGTTTTCAGGCGCTTTACCGCCCGTAATCCCACTCACTGCCCGCTAAAATACCTTTCGAAATCAGAAGTGTGGCCCGTTTGCCCCACGTGAAGAGTTTCGACGTCGTTCGCTTGTGCGGTAGTTCCGTCCAGCCTAGCTGCGGAATAAGGTGAGCCGGGACTCACTTCGACTGAAGCGACGTTCGGCCCATGCCCGTGACGATGGACCGGCGGTAAATGAATGGATTACCAGGGATGCGTGGGGTGAAGGTTGTTACTGGAGCGGCAGCTTCGGTCCTTCTGTTGGCTTTGTTGGGCCCGGTGCCTGCACTGGCCGACACGATCGAGGCGGCGCTGGTGCGCGCCTATCAGAACAATCCGCAGCTCAATGCGCAGCGCGCGCAAGTGCGCGTGACCGACGAAAACGTGCCGCAGGCCTTGTCGGGCTATCGTCCGAAGGTAAACGTGACCGCCAGCGCCGGCCAACAATATACCGACACGCTTACCAACACCGGCGGCCTCAACGCCACTCTCAACCCTGTCGTTACATCCGTGCAGATTCACGGCGCCAACGCGCCGCGCAGCGTCGGCGCCACCATCACGCAGAACCTGTTCAACGGGCAGCAGACAGCCAATCGAACGCGCGCCGCCGAAGGCCAGGTGTCAGGCGCGCGCGAAGCCTTGCGCGCGCTCGAACAGACCGTGCTGCTCAACGCAGCTACCATTTACATGGACTATCTGCGCGACTCCGCCATCGTCGAGGTGCAGAAGAGCAACGTTCGCGTGCTCGAACAGACGCTGAAACAAACCCGCGACCGCTTCAACGTCGGCGAGGTCACCCGCACCGACGTCGCGCAGTCGGAAGCGCAACTCGCCGCCGGCAAGACGCAACTGCTGACCGCCGAATCGACGCTGACCACGACGCGCTCGAACTTCCGCCGCATCATCGGCAACGAGCCGTCTGCACTTGCACCGGGCTCGCCGGTCGATCGTTTCCTGCCGGGCACGCTGCCCACCGCGGTCGAACTCGGCCTGACCCAGAATCCGAACGTTACCGCGGCGATGTTCGGCATCGACGTCAGCTATCTCCAGGTCAAGGTCGCAGAAGGCGCCTTGCTGCCGACGGTGAACCTGCAGGCGTCGGTGCAGCAGTCGTATGAAACGACCATGACGCTGTTCCGCTCGTTCGGTGCGTCCGCCGTCGCACAGCTCAACGTTCCGATCTATCAGGGCGGCGCTGAATACGCGCTGATCCGCCAGTCGAAGGAAACGCTGGCCCAGCAGCGCCTGGTGCTCGAACAGACGCGCGACCAGACCCGCGCCAACGTGGTCACCGCATGGGGCCAGCTGGTTG
>JAQSDT010000649.1 GCA_029946075.1 bacterium
AGCCAGATATCGAGGAAGACGAGGTTCGGACGACGATTGGCGATCTCGGCCAGCGCCGAATCGCTGTCGCGAGCCGTGCGCGTGCTGAAACCTTCGTCGTCCAGAATGCCCGCAACGAGGTCGCGAATATCGGCTTCATCGTCGACAATCAGAATGTCACTGGCCATGGGTTACACCTGTCTTGTCAGTTGCCGGTTGCGGCTGCAATTTTTGTTTCATGATTGGTCGCAGTTGACGGCTCATTGGTTTCGGCCGAAGGCGGCTTTGTTTCATCGCCGGCAGGCCTTGCTGGAACCTGTTCCTTACCGTCGGCTTTCGCGGCCTCTCCGGATACGGCGAACCGCAACCGCATCCAGGCGCCGCGCTGGCCGGGCCGGAAGTCCGAGGCATCCTTGAGCTCGATGCGCCCGCCATGGTCCTCGAGCACGCGGCCGACGATGGCAAGGCCGAGGCCGGTGCCTTTCTGGCGCGTAGTCACATAAGGCTCCAGCAGGCGCGCGCGGCTTGTCTTCGGCAGGCCGATACCATTGTCGATCACGTCGATCAGGATATCGTCGCCTTCTTGCGAGGCGATGACGTCGATACGGCCCTTGCCGAGTTCTTCCGGCGGAACCTGCTCGATCGCCTCGGTGGCGTTCTTGATGATGTTGGTCAGCGCCTGCGAAATCAGCCGGCGATCGAACTGCGCCCGCATCGGGTCCTGTTTGATCTCGGTTACGATATCGAGGTCGGGATGGCCGACCTTCATCAGGAATACCGCCTGTCGGACGGTATCGGCGACATCCTCGCCTTCCATGACCGGCTTGGGCATGCGCGCGAAGCGGGAGAATTCATCGACCATTCGCCTGATGTCGTCGACCTGCCGCACGATGGTGTCGGTACATTGTTCGAAGATGCCCTTGTCTTCGACGATGACCTTGCCGAATTTGCGGCGAATGCGTTCGGCCGAAAGCTGGATCGGCGTCAGCGGGTTCTTGATCTCGTGCGCGATGCGCCGCGCGACGTCGCCCCAGGCCGACGTGCGCTGCGCGGAGACCAGTTCGGTGATGTCGTCGAGCGTGATGATGTAGCTGTCGCGCGCCTGGCTGGTCTGCTCGGCGCTGACGCGAACCGACAGATTGCGCTCGTGGCCGTCACGGGTAATCGTGATCTGTCCCTGCACCAGCCGCTGCGTGCCTTCGCGCGCGGTCTTCATCATCTCGTCGAGTTCGGGCAGCACGTCCGACAATGGATGATCCAGCGTTTCGGATTCGGCGTGACCGATCAGCTTCTCGGCCGAGCGGTTGAGAATGCCGACGCTGCCGGAGGCATCGACGCCGATGATGCCGGCGCTGGCCGAGGACAGCACGGCCTCGATGAAGCGACGGCGGCTGTCGATCAGATCGGAAGCGCTGACCAGTTCGTCGCGCTGGCTGCGCAGTTCGGCCGTCATCTTGTTGAAGGTCTGGCCGAGTTGGGCAAGATCGCCTTCCGATTTGTGGACCGGCACCTGGACATGCAGATCGCCGGTCGACACGATGTTGGCGGCGCTCATCAGATTGCGGATCGGGGCTACCAGCCAGTTGGCGAAGTTCAGCCCGATCAGCACCGACGCCATCAGAATGGTGAGCGCGATCACCGCAAACATCAGCGCGAACGCGACCTGGATGCCGAGCCGCCGGGCCTCGATCTGCGCGTATTCGGCGACGCTGGCCTCGGTCTGCTTGAGCTGGGCGACCACGCGGGGATCGAGCAACCGCGCCACGTAAAGGAACGTATCGTTGAACGTACGCAGCCGGATCACCGCCGCGACGTAGTTGGCCTCCGGAAAGACGGCGATCTGCGGCTCGTTCTCATCGACGTTGCTGAGAAATTCCTGCGGCGGGGTCGTGAATTCCTGCTGGATGCCGGTTTGCGCGGTCTCCAGAACGGCGCGGTCGCTGTCGATCAGCATCGCCCCGGGCAGGTTGCGCGAAGCCGCGCTGTTGGTCAGAAATTCGCGGAAGGATCGCCGGTCCTGCTCGAACAGCGGCCGGACACGGGCGATGTCGTTGGCCATCCCGAGGATATCGCCGCGGATCAGTTGCGCGTGCTCGTAAGTATAGGCCCGCGCGACGATCAGCGAGTTCTGCATCACTTCTCGCGTCGGACCCGAGAACAGCCGATCCAGACCGCGGTCGATGGTCACATTGGCAACGACGGCGACCAGCACCGCCGGCAGCACCGCGATCACCGAGAACAGGCTGACGATCTGGACGTGCAGCCTTGCCGCCGCCCTTCCGCGCCGCCGGGCCTGAACCACCAGCCAGACTTCGCGGATGATGATGCCAATCAGCAGCAGGATCGTGGCGGCGTTGATCAGCAGGAACGAGTAAACGACGTGCCGGGTCGGCTCGATCGGCGTCAGGCCGCTGAGCACGACAAAGGTCAGGAACGCCGACAGCAGCGCGACCGCGACCGCAAACGGCGCCACCCATTTCCGCAGGATTCCCCCTGAGGATTCGGTCTGCGACGGGTCAAACGGCGGCGCCGAGGTCTCTACGGTGGTCATTCCGGCAATCGGTGTGATTTGAAAGGCTTTGTGCCCGCCTGCAGCGGACTGATGCATTCATATCACAATGTTGCCGAATTGCGACAATTCCGCGG
>JAQSDT010000650.1 GCA_029946075.1 bacterium
CAGGTGCGTGAGTCCGACCGGATTCTGGCGATGCTGGAAAGCGAAACCAGCCGGCTGCAGAACCTGATCCACCGCTACATCAACCAGCCGAGCCCGGAATTGTTCGCCGAGATCCTGCTGCTGCGCGAGGCGGTGCTGGGCACGCTGACGACGCGCGCCTCCAACGACCCGATGCTGTCGGGCTCGGTGGAGCGGCTCGAGCAGGTCACCGACCGCTTCCTCAACGGTTTTGGCGAACTGCGCGCAGTGCAGGTGACCATCACCAAGACGTACGAGCAGCAGGTGCTGGGGCCGGCCCGCGAGATGGCCGGGCTGTACTCCATCATCGAGGGCGCCACCGGCCATCGCGACGCGCTGATCTGGCCGGCGCTCGGCAAATCCCGCGAGGCCTTCACCGCGCTGCTGGTCGCCGCCAACTCCTATTATCTGTCGCTGGCATCGGCCTCCGCCGAGGACGCGCGGCGCAACACCGAGACGATCGAGAAGACCATCCCGGTCATGACCGATCTTGCCGACAACGGTCTGCAGCGCCTGGCGCGGACGCGGCTCGGCGCCCGCACCGTGGCGCTGCGCGAGGGCATGGCCAAGCTAACCGAACAGCTTTCGATCCGCACCGAGCTGCTGCGCAACACCATCGACGCATCCCAGGCCGAAGCGATCGCCGTCATCGATGAACTATCGGTCAAGATGCGCCAGCGCGAGCAGAAGGCGCAGGAAACCTTCGACCGCACCCTCTCGAGCATTTCGCGCCGGGTGCTGTCGATCGCCGTGATCTTCCTCGGCATCATCCTGTCCGCCGGCGTCCTGATCGCGCTCTCGATCCGGCTGCCGCTGCAGCAGATTCTCGCATCGATGCACGCCATCACGACCGGCAATTTCGATCGCAGCGTCCAGGGCATCACCGCGCGCGACGAGGTCGGCGCAATGGCGCGTGCGGTGGAGGTGTTCCGCGAGAACGCCATCGCCAAGCGCAAAACCGAGGACGAGTTGCGCGCCTCGAAGGAAAAGGCCGAGAGCGCGCTGCTCGAACTCAACGCCGCGCAGCAGAATCTGATCGACGCCGAACGACTGGCCGCGCTCGGCGGGCTGGTGGCCGGCGTCGCCCACGAGGTCAACAATCCGATCGGCATCAGCCTCACGGTGGCGTCGAGCTTCGCCCGAAGAGCCGACATGTTCGAACAGGAATTGCGCACCGAGCCGCTGCGGCGCTCCAAGCTCGACGAATTCGTCAAGATTTCGCGCGATGCCGCCGGGCAGCTGGTGGCGAACTTGCACCGCGCCGGCGAACTGATCCAGTCGTTCAAGCAGGTGGCGGTGGACCGCTCGCATGCTGAGCGGCGGCAATTCAACCTCAGCGAAGCCACCGACCAGATCGTCGCCAGCCTGCGGCCGGTGCTGAAGAAGGCCGCGATCACGCTGTCGGTCGACGTGCCGGACGGACTGTTGATCGACGGTTATCCCGGCGCCTACGGGCAGATATTAACCAATCTTTTCCTCAACGCCGCCAACCATGCCTTCGCCGACGGCCGCTCCGGGGCGATCACGATCTCGGCGCGGGCCCGCGGCAGCGACGATGTCGAGATCATCTTCGCCGACAACGGGGCCGGAATGACGCCGGACGTGCAGCGCCAGGCCTTCGACCCGTTCTTTACGACGCGCCGCAACGAAGGCGGCACCGGACTGGGCTTGCATATCGTCTATAATCTTGTCACTCAACAGCTCGGCGGCCGGATGATGCTGGAGTCAAGACTGGGACAAGGCACCACATTCCGCATTATCATGCCGAAAGTCGCCAAGGGCGGCGCCACGATGACAGACCAGGCAGCAGCCGACGGAACTTCGCAATGGCCGAACAGGACGATGTCCTCCACCTGATCGACGATACCGGAACCGTTCCGGAGGACTCGTCCGTACGCAAATGGAAGATCGCCGTCATCGATGACGATGCCGCGGTGCATGAAGGCACCCGCTTTGCGCTCAGCGACTACAATCTGAACGGCGCCACGCTGGAAATCCTGTCGGCCTATTCCGCCGCCGAAGGCCGCGTCCTGATGCGCGACAATCCCGATGTCGCCGCCGTGCTGCTCGACGTCATCATGGAGACCGACGTCGCCGGTCTCGAACTGGTCGAATACATCCGCAACGAAATCAAGAACGAGACCGTGCGCATCATCCTGCGCACCGGCCAGCCCGGTCAGGCGCCGGAGCGCCGCGTCATCGTCCAGTACGACATCAACGACTACAAGGCGAAGACCGAACTGACCGCCGACAAGCTGTTCACCTCGCTGACCGCGGCGTTGCGCAGCTATCAGCAGCTCGAGCGCATGGTGCAGACCAGGCGCGGGCTGGAGATCATCATCGATGCCGCCTCGACCCTGTACGATTTCAAGTCGATGCAGCGGCTCGCCGAGGGCGTGCTGACCCAGCTCGCCTCGCTGCTCAATGTCGATTGCGCCGGAATCCTCGTGCTGCGCGACGACGGCGGCAGCCCCGGCAACGATTTCTCGGTGCTGGCCGGTTCGGGCTGCTACAGCCGGTTCATCGGCAGCACGAGCTCGAAATCGCTCGATCCGGACTTGCGCCAGATGGTGGAAGCGGCCTTCCATCGCCGCAAGAACGAGTT
>JAQSDT010000651.1 GCA_029946075.1 bacterium
CCGACCGGCAGCTCGAGCCCCCAACCGGTTCATCTGACGCCCCCGTGGGGCAGTCAGTCTGACGATCGGACCGACCGGATATGGGATGGCTCTTCTTTGGAGGGGATCCGCCCATTGCCCGGCCGCCATGTCACCGATCGTCAGATGAGGCTCTATATGAAGTTCAGACAGACTGAGGCGCCAGCCGTGGCGGCGGCGAAGGCATCGTTCAGCGAGGCCACCGCCTATCGCTTCGAGAAGGACCGGCGGGTTGCTCCGGACAAGCTCAAGGTTCGTAGCCGGCGCCGGCCCGATCCCCTGGCGGCAATCTTCGAGGCAGAAGTCGTGCCGCTGTTGGAGGCGGCGCCGGCCCTGCGGCCAGTGGCGATCTTCGAGGAAATGCGGCGGCGTCACCCCGACCTCCGGGATGGCGTGCGCAGGACCCTGGAGCGGCGCGTCCGTGCCTGGCGGGCTCTGCACGGGGCCGACCGGGAGGTGATCTTCCGTCAGAGCCATGGTCCCGGCCGGATGGGCCTGTCCGATTTTACCGACATGGCCGATCTCGCCGTCACCATCGCCGGTGCGCGCCTGGATCACCGGCTCTACCACTTCCGCCTGGTCTACTCGGGCTTCGAGCATGCCCATGTCATTCTGGGCGGCGAGAGCTATGTCGCCTTGGCGGAGGGTCTGCAGAACGCCTTGTGGGCGGTGGGCGGTGCACCGGCGCAGCATCGCAGCGACAGCCTCTCGGCGGCGTTCCGCAACCTCGACGCCGCGGCGCGCGACGATCTGACGGTGCGCTACGATGCCCTGTGCGCCCACTACGGCATGGAGCCGACCCGCAACAACCGCGGTGTCGCCCATGAGAATGGCTCGATCGAAAGCGCTCACGGTCACCTCAAGAAGGCGGTCCGCGATGCCCTTCTGATGCGTGGCTCGAACGACTTCGACGACCTTGCCGCCTATCGACGGTTCATCGACGAGATCGCCAGCCGCCACAACGCTCGTCGGATACGAGCCATCGAGACCGAGCGGGCGACGCTGCGACCGCTACCCGCTCGCCGGACGTGCGACTACGAAGAAACGCTGGTCACCGTCACCTCCTCGGGCGGCTTCACCCTGCGCAAGGTCTTCTACACCGTGCCCTCCCGCCTGATCGGTCACCGCCTGCGCGTCCGGCTCCACGACGATCGCCTCGAACTGTTTATCGGCGGCACGCCGCTGATGACGCTGACGCGCGGGCGCGCCTCGGCCGCCGGCAAGCACGGCCATGTAGTCGATTATCGCCACGTCATCCACGCCCTGCGGCGCAAGCCCATGGCGCTGCTGGGTCTGGTCTACCGCGACCAGCTCTTCCCTCGGGAGGCTTATCGGCTGACCTTCGAGCGGCTGATCGCTGAACTCCCCGAGCGAGCCGCTTGCCGGCTGATGGTCGATCTGCTGGCGCTGGCCCATGACCGCGGATGCGAAGCCCAGCTGGCCGATGCCCTTGGCGCCGATCTCGCGGCCGGCCGCAGGCCCGACATGGTGAGCCTGCGGGGGCGCTTCTCGCCCGACCCCGCCGGCCTGCCTCAGGTGGTCGTCCACCTCACCCCGCTGATCGCCTACGAAGCGTTGCTCAATGGTCCAATGGGAGAAGCGGCATGAACAGCCTAGGCATCGACGCCGCGCGTCTTACCCTCATCCTCAACGATCTTCGGCTGCCGGCCATCAAGCAGGGCTGGAGCAGCTTCGCCGAGCGCGCCGACAAGGAAGGCTGGCCCGCGGCGCGCTTCCTGGCCGTCTTGGCCGAACATGAGGTCGCCCAGCGCGATCGCCGCCGCATCGAGCGTCACCTCGCCGACGCCCGGCTGCTTCCCGGAAAGACCCTCGACAGCTTCGACTTCAACGCCGTGCCGATGGTCTCCAAAGCCCATGTCATGGCGCTGTGCGCCGGCGACAGCTGGATCGACAAAGGCGCCAATCTGATCCTGCTCGGCGGACCCGGTGGCGGCAAATCGCATCTCGCATCGGCGATCGGCCTGGCGCTCATCGAGAACCACTGGAAGGTGCTGTTCGCCCGCACTTCCGACCTGGTCCAGAAGCTCCAGGTCGCACGCCGTGAACTGGGCCTCGAGGCGGCAATCAACCGTCTCGACCGCTTCCATCTGCTGATCCTCGACGACCTCGCCTATGTCACCAAGGACCAGGCCGAGACCTCTGTCCTCTTCGAACTCATCAGCGCCCGCTACGAACGCCGCTCAATGCTGATCACCGCAAACCAACCCTTCGGCGAATGGGCCAAGATCTTCCCCGATCCCGCAATGACCCTGGCCGCCGTCGATCGGCTCGTTCACCACTCCACCATCTTCGAAATGAATGTCGACAGCTTCCGCCGGCGCGCCGCAATCGAGCGAAAGCAACAAGGTCCCGGCCGACCCGCCGCCCATGCCACAACCAAGAACGTCGGCCCGTTGTCGCCCCGCGACAAGCAAATCTGAAACTTACTTCTTGCCCGCGACAATCAGATCGTACATCAATCGAAACGTAACGATCGACAGTCTCATCCTGATCGTCGCTACACTCGCATCCAGATCGTCGCGCTACATTCAGGCATTCGTCACGCATCCGGCCGTTGAAGCTCTCGACGAAGGCGTTCTGTG
>JAQSDT010000652.1 GCA_029946075.1 bacterium
GATTGTACTTGCCGAACATCCGCGCGACCTCTTCCTGGTCGTCCAGCACGGAGACGCGGCGGCGGTCCTCGTCGATGAGATCGGCGATCTGCACCGGCCGGCGCGCACGCAGCAGCGTGTCGAGCGAAACCGCGCCCTGCCAGTGCTTGTCGGCGTCGACCGCGTAGATCTCGTAGAACCGTTCCGGCAGATCGGGCGTGTCGCGCATGTAGTCGATCGCCTGCCCCACGGTCCAGTCCGGCGGCACCGCGATGAATTCCGACTGCATCCGGCGGCCGGCGGAATTGTCGGGGTATAGCAGGCTGCGTTCGAGCGGCTCGCGCTCGGCCAGCGGCAGTTTCTCGAGGATTTCTTCCTTGTCTTCCTCGTCGAGACCTTCGAGCAATTCGACGGCGTCGTCGGAGTCGAGTTCGCGAACGCCCTCGGCCACCGTCTCCGGTTCGAGCTCCTCGAGGATTTCCTCACGGACCGCATCGTCGACCTCGTTCAGCGCCGAGAAGTCGAAATCGGTACCGGTCAGTTCGACCAGCGTGACGCGGTCCTCGGGCTCCAGCGCTCCGATGAGGTCGCCGAGGTCGGCCTCGTGCAACTCCGCCACCACCTCGCACAGCAGCGGCCGATCGGCGGCATGAATGGCGCGCGCGATCTCCTCGACATATTCGTGGCGGAGCTGGCCCTCTTCGTCGCGCATCCGGACGGGATCGAGCGCGGTGCCCTGCACGGCGGCGCCGGCTGCGGCTCGCACATCGGCGGCTGGGGCAACGTCGATATCCTCGGCCATGCCGCGCCTCGCCGGTTTGACAGAATGTGCGAACTCGTGATGTTGCACGCATTACCCAATCGGCAACACCAAGCGCAATGCTAAATATGTCCAACCGCAGATGACCCGGAATTCGATCGCCATATGGGGCATGGCCGCGCTTGCTTCGATGATCCCGGCGACCGCGGCCACTGCAAGCGAATGCCCCCGCAAGGATGCGCTCGGCACCTCGCGCGTTCTTGCGGTCGATCCGGCGACGTCACCGCGCGTCGGACTGAAAAGCTTCCCGCAAACGCTGCCGCTCGGCGATCGCGAGGTGGTGCTGACCTTCGACGACGGGCCGTGGCCCGGCACGACCCCGAAGGTGCTGGCGGCGCTGGCGCAGGAATGCGTGCGCGCCACGTTCTTCACGATCGGCAGGGCCGCCGCGGCGCAGCCGGAAATGGTGCGGAAGATCGCGGCGCAAGGTCACACCGTCGCCCATCACAGCTTCAGCCATCCCAATCTGAAGTTCATGAAGCCTGAGGCCGCGATCGCCGATATCGACAAGGGCATCGCCGCGGTCGAGACGGCGCTGCACGGCAAGGCCGCGACAACGCCCTCCACGCCGTTCTTTCGCTATCCCTATTTCGAGACGTCCCAATCAACGCTCGATGTGTTGCAAAAGCGTGGCATCGCCGTGTTCGGCGCCGATCTCTGGGCCAGCGACTGGAATCCGATGACACCGGCGCAACAGCTCAAACTGCTGACGGAACGGCTGCAATCGGCCCGCAAGGGCATCATCCTGCTGCACGACCCCAAGGTGCAGACCGCCGCAATGCTGCCGGCCTTCCTGCGCTACCTCCGCGACAACAATTACCGCGTCGTCCATATCGTGCCGGCAAGGCCGAAAGCCGGTTCCGAGAAGACCCATTGAACCCAAATCGGCTGTGGAATACAGACCATTAAGCCGGCATTCATGGCGCCGTGCGGTATTGAATGACGCCTTGTTGGGAATGACCGGGGTTCCATGATTTCGAGCGTATTTCGGGCCTTGCGGGCGCGGCCGTGGGCTGCTTTTGGCCTTGTTTTGCTGGCGTCGGTCTCCGCGCGAGCGACGCAGGCGGCCGATTGTGCCGGCCATCCCGAAGCGATCGGTACGGCACGCACGATCGTGGTCGATCCGCGCGAATATCCGATCATCGGCACCATGCAATACGGCAAGACGCTGCCGCTGGAAGATCACGAGGTGGTGCTGACCTTCGACGACGGTCCGCTGCCGAAATACAGCTATCAAATCCTGGACATCCTCGCCGCCCATTGCGCCAAGGCGACCTTCTTCCTGGTCGGCCGCCAGGCCAACGGCAATCCCGCGGGCGTGCGCAAGATGCGCGATGCCGGCCACACCATCGCGACCCACACGCAGAACCATCCGAGCGGCATGGACCACATGCCGTTCGAACGCGCCCGGCAGGAGATCGACCAGGGCATCGCATCGATCACGGCGGCGCTGGCCGACGGAACCGCGCCCTCGCCGTTCCTCCGCATTCCCGGCCTTGCCCGCACCAACGCCATCGAGGCCTATGCAGCGGCAAGGGGACTGCAACTCTGGAGCGCCGATTTCCCCGCCGATGACTGGCGGCCGGTTTCGTCCTCGCGGGTCTACGATCTGGCGATCCAGCGGCTGGAGGCGAAGGGGAAAGGCATCCTGCTGTTGCACGACATTCAGCCGCGCACGGTGGCGGCACTGCCGCGGATCCTGACCGAACTGAAAGCGCGCGGCTACCGCATCGTCCATGTCGTGCCGGCAACACCGGAGCGGCCGGCAACGCCGACCGAGCCGCAGCAATGGCTGATGCATCCAGCGTCGGAGTCGGTCGCGATCTCGCGCTGGCCGAGGGTTCCCGAATACGCCTATGCGGCCCCCACCCTGTCGGCGCCGATGCCCTATGGCAGCATCGAGTGGATCAACAGCGATCCCAACGCTGGCGTGCCGCGGCGCGGCCGCGGCGTTGCCCTGTCCCGCCAGGTGCTGTGGCCGCAGCAGATCACGATGCCGCCGGATGCTCCCATGGCTGCGCTGCAGGTTCCGGACGCGAGCCTGTTCTCGGTCCCGGAATCGACCCGCGTCACGATGCTCGCGCGAGCCTCTGCCGCCCGCCGTGCGCAGACGATGGCGCAGGCACCGCGCAGCGCGGAAGTCGCTCCGAAGCCGATCCCGGCTCAGGCCGGCAAGGCGAAGCGCAATGCCCGCGTCGCTGCCGCAAAGCCCTCCAAATCAGCCGCGCACAAGCCGCATCGGGCCGGCAGCCCTGCCCCCAAACAGGCCGGACATGGCAAGCAGAATGCGCGCACGGTTCGGGTCGCCGGTTTGAAGAAACGCTGAATCCCGTTGCCCTGATCGATTTGATCAGGACATGGCTTCAATCACCTGAATTGACGGGATTTGTTCGTAGGGCCGGTTCAACTCACTTCGCCACGATCTTGGCGATGCAGAGCAGGATCACCAGCGCCAGGAACAGCAGGTCGATATAGGACTTCATTTCGCCGGCGTAGCGCAGCGCGGCGACATCGGTGACGATCTGCTTGCGGGCCGCCGTCGCGTTGGGCCCCTCGGCGGCAGCGGTCGCCAGCCGCCTTGCCTCGCCCTCCAGCCGTTCGATGCGCTGGAAGAAATGAAACGAGCGCAGCGCGGAGGCCGCGTGCATGCCGGCATAGACCAACACAAGCACCGCCACGACGACGCGATGCTCGTATTTCTCCAGGAAGTTCAGCGACAGATAGACCAGCGCCAGGAACACGAAGTTGGACATGAACCGATAGGCGTAGCCGAGAAATGTCATAGGTATGCTCCGGGTCGTCCTGGAAACGCCGCCCTCTGGGCCGGCACGCCGGGATCTGAGGCTTCAAGCCTGGCTGGTTTTACGCGAACGATGCGACAGCGAGGCATCAACCGATTCCCCGCTTGAACGGAACGCGCCGATTCCCCTGGGAACACGGTCACGCCTGACTGGACCGATGGGCTTGGGCCCGATTGTTCGATTTTCTGGTGCGCTCGGAGGGCGATCGCATTTATTGCGATATCAACGAGTTACCAAGGTTTGTCAAACCATAAGGTGCTTTTCGAACGCAAAAGTGTCTTTCAGGAGGTGCCGCTATGACTTTCACCCACAAAGGCCCCACCGCACCTGCGAACCGGTCGGGGGCTCCCGGCTTGCACCAAGCATCCGACGGACGGTGGCTGTTACAGACGTTCCTCTGGCCGTCCCAGATCCTATGGCCGTCGGGATACCGCTCATCGTTCGCGCGCTTCTGTGGCCGCCGTTAACGCGAGCGCGCGCCGGGAATTCCTGACCTGCCGGCATCCAGGATATCAAGCACTGGGCAGTCGGGGGCAGCTCCGTCTGAGCATTGCGCAACCGTTTCCGCGAGGATGGCTTCAAGCTTGACGAGGTCGGAGAGTTTTTTACGGACGTTGGCCAGATGCGCGCCCGCGATCTTGTGCACGTCGGCACAAGGAGCGCGCTCCGGCCCTCCCAGGGCCAGCAAGGCGCGAATCTCCTCAAGCGTGAACCCGAGGTCGCGGGAACGCCTGATGAAAGCTAATGTGCGTTTTTCGGCTGGTCCGTAGACCCGTCGACCGCTCGCCGTTCGGGAGGGCGCAGGCAGCATTCTGATCCGCTCATAATAGCGGATGGTCTCGATGCTCACGCCGCTGCGCTTGGACAGCTCGCCGATGGAGATGTTTACGGCTCCCGAAGACGTGATGGCGCGCATGAAATAGTCCTTGATCCTGTAGTCGCTACAGGATGCATGGTTTAATCCATGACCATCGATCAGACTGATCACATTGCCGACAACCGGCGGCGGCAAAGTCTGATGGCGGCAGGCGGCCTGCTTGGGGCGCTTGCGGCATCGTCCTGTTGCATCTTGCCCCTCGTTCTGTTCGGGCTAGGGGTCAGCGGAGCTTGGATCGGGAACTTCACCCGGTTGGCCGCCTATCAGCCGTACTTCATCGCCGCGACGCTTGCGTTCCTCGGGTACGGCTATTGGTTGGTTTACCGATCATCAACGCGCGCTTGCGCCGACGGCGAGTCCTGTGCGCGCCCGCTGCCAAATCGCATCATCAAAACAAGCCTTATCCTCGCAACGATCCTCGTCGTGACTGCGCTCGGCCTCGATTTCATCGCACCGCTCTTTCTCAACTTGTGACCGGAGAATTCCCTATGAAAAAGCTTCTCGCCCTCGCGGTCTTTGCCGTCGCCGTCATTGCTTCGCCAGTAATGGCCGCCGATAAAACGATCACCTTGGCTGTGAACAACATGGATTGCGCGGCTTGTCCCTCCATCGTCAAAGGCAGCCTGCAAGCCGTTCCCGGGGTTGCCAAGGTGGCGGTGTCCTTCAAGGACAAGACGGCAACCGTCGTCTATGACGACGCCAAAGCCGATGTGAACCAACTCACAACGGCCACCACCAAGGCGGGTTATCCGTCCGGCCCAAGAGCTGATTCTTATGCTTCTTGAATCGACCATCACCTGTCCGCACTGCGCTGTTGCGAAAACTGAGACCATGCCGACCGATGCCTGTCAGTTCTTTTATGAATGCATGGGCTGCGGCACAAAGCTAAAGCCCAAGGCGGGCGATTGCTGCGTGTTCTGTTCCTACGGCTCGGTACCGTGTCCGCCGATCCAGGCAGTACGCTCCGGCGAACCGGGTGCGGCCTCCTGCTGTGCGTAGCCGGCGATGACCAACATGCCGATCGAAACCTCGCGCGACTAGCTTGGCAGTGTGCACACCAGCTTGCTGGCGTGGTGGATGCCTAAAGCAGCCATTCTTGCAGGTTTGTCCCTGTGTCTGCTCGCGCCGTGATCTAGATCATCGCACTCATCTGGATGGGCACGGCGTGCCTATTGAACGCGAGGCGGTGCAATCGCACGCACTGCCGCTAGACCGGCCCCTATTATCTTGCGATGATCGTACCTGTGTTCGTGTTGGGCACGGGGGTCGTTTCCGCAGGGATTTATGGATGGATTTCCTTGGGCCTGTTTATTGTCGGCGGGAGCGGGCTCATATGGTGGGCCACAGAGCGGACATGGGGGAAGTTCTCTTAGTATGAGAGCCAGACGTCGCTCACTGCGCGACGTCTGTTGTGGGGTCAAATGTGGGGTCAAAAAGCGGACTTCAATAGTGGGAAGAAGTAGCGGGGGAGCGCTACCACTTTTCCCACATCGCGCCTGTTCCACGATATCTCAAATCTGACGCACGAAGGTCTGCATCGGCATGAGGCAGTGCGCGTGCTCAAGGAGGCCCGCCGATTTCTACGCTGGGCTTCGCCACTACCCTGTCGTGTGGCGATGGTGGTTTTCGCGGGGCGTTGGTTCAAATAAAGATGCGACGACCGCAACAGCAAGCACTGCACCACGGCGCGATATCAAACGGGGAAGATTACGCGGAACAAAAACTAGCGCTCGCTGTGAGTAACAATGTGGGAGTAGAGATCGCGAAAATATTTTTCGTTATCAATAGCTTATTGTCTTTGGTGCGCTCGGAGGGCTCGCCGCGCGATGCCCTTCTCGTCTTCAGCGCGGTGCCGCTGGCGCTGACCGGCGAGATCGCGGCGCTATGGCTGCGGGGCATGCCGTTCTCAATTTCGGCAGCGGTTGGGTTCATTGCACTGTCGGGCATCGCCGTGCTGAACGGTCTGGTAATGCTGAGTTACATTCGAAAGCTGATCGAAGATGGCGTCGGGACGCAGGCGGCAATTGGTCAAGGTGCTCTCACCCGGTTTCGACCGGTGATCATGACGGCCCTCGTCGCCTCTTTGGGCTTTGTCCCGATGGCCTTGGCGACCGGGACCGGTGCGGAAGTGCAGAAACCTTTGGCGACCGTCGTGATCGGCGGGCTTCTGAGCGCAACGCTCCTCACCCTGCTCGTTCTGCCGGCCCTCTATTCGTACTTTGCGCTCGTTCGCAGGCCGAATCCGGTCGCGAACAAAAAGCCTTTCGTTGCGGACCGTGCGGCTGAATAGGCTGCGCCGAAAGATTATCACATGCTGTCAGTTCTCGCCAATCGAACCTATCGCCACCTGCTCGCAGCCCAAGTCATCGCGCTGATCGGCACCGGAATGATGACGGTCGCGCTTGGCTTGCTAGCCTACAAGATAGCAGGCGACAAGGCCGGTGCCGTACTCGGCACTGCGCTCGCAATCAAGATGATTGCCTATGTCGGCGTGGCACCCGTGGTTGGAGGCTTTGCCAATTTTCTGCCGCGGCGCGCTTTCCTGGTCTCAATGGACATCACGCGGGCGGCCGTCGCACTGGCGTTGCCGTTCGTCGATCAGGTCTGGCAGGTCTACGTGTTGATTTTCGTCCTCCAGTCAGCATCGGCGGCGTTCACTCCGACGTTTCAGGCCACTATTCCCGATGTTCTTCCTCGCGAAAGTGAATACACCCGGGCACTGTCGCTCTCTCGCCTCGCTTACGACATGGAAAGCCTGCTCAGCCCGATGCTGGCTGCAGTGCTGCTGACGATTATCACTTTCAACTGGCTGTTCCTCGGTACCGTGGTGGGCTTTTTCTGCTCCGCTGCCCTGGTTCTCTCCGTGACAATACCTCAGCCTCAAACCACGGAACGGAAGGGAGGCATTTATGAAAACACTACGCGCGGCATCCGCATTTATCTTGCAGCGCCGTGTCTGAGGGGTTTGCTTGCCCTTAATCTGTCTGTGGCCGCGGCAGGCGCCATGGTTATCGTCAACACCGTCATTATCGTGCGCGGGCTGTTAAGCGGGACGGACACCGACGTCGCCATCGCGCTTGCTTGCTTCGGCGGCGGCTCAATGGCCGCTGCGTTGATGTTACCGCGGCTGCTGGATCGATTCTCCGACCGCGCGGTCATGCTGCCGGCGGCAACCGCGCTCGGGATTACCCTGCTAGGGTCTGCGGCCATCGTGTCCGCAGCGGATTCCAGGCCCGCTTCCAATCTTGTCTGGCCAGCTCTGTTGCTTGCGTGGACATTGCTTGGCATCGGCTATTCGGCGGTCATGACGCCGTCAGGCCGGTTGCTTCGCCGCTCAGCGCAGCCGGCCGGCCGGCCAGCGGTGTTTGCGGCGCAGTTTGCCCTCTCTCACGCCTGCTGGTTGGTGACGTATCCGCTGGCCGGATGGCTTGGATCATCTGCGGGAGTCGTGCCGACCACGTTGGTGTTGGCGGCCATAACCTTTGGCGGCGTGTTGCTTGCGTGCCGATTCTGGCCGGCGACGCATTCGGACGTCGTTCCACATCGACATCCCGAACTGCCGTCCGATCATCCGCACTTGCGCGGAGAGCCAAGCGGGCATGCGCACGTGTATGTCATCGACAACCTGCACCACCAGTGGCCTTAGGCACTCCGGGAACCGATGGAACCAGCTCGCCATTCAACGCGATCATGGAAGGCGCGGTGGAGCGTGTGCGGCCTAAGATGGTGTCGGTGGTCGCCATCTTGGCGGGGCTGTCTGCGCCGTGAGTTTATACATCTTCTCGAAAGACGGTCAGATGGAAAGACGGAAACGGAAGCTAGCGGTTTCTGTTCGACTAAGAATGCCGACCGGGAAGTCGATCTGACATCTCGGCAGCATCCATTGCCGTGACCGCCATACGACCCCAACTTGGCTGTCATTGAGCGACATCGGCATATGAGCCAGTGGGCATGATCAAGCACGTAGTCGCTAAACTTGCGGCACCCTGCCCGCATGTCGTTTGATGAAAAGACAGCTGTGGAGACAGCGTAGCGCTCACACATGACGTCACTTTACGACGGCGCCGCCAAGATCAAATCGGACTAACGGTTTTCAATTGAACGAAATCGTCGGCCATTCCAAATCAATCGTCTGCAGCAGCTATGGTCGTATCCGCCGCAATGCACTTCGATTGAAGGGACGCCGGATATGATCGACATGTCGATTTCAAAAACATTTCCCCGCCACACCTCCCGTTGTACCCCCGCTCTGGAATAGAAAACGCGATGGAGACATCCGCTGGAGGTACAGACTTCCGCTCTGTTTCCGCAGCCGATCTGGTCGAAGTGCACCGATGTGAATTCTTCCCCCGTCCCGCTCTGCAGATGCCGCAGGAACCCGTTGCGCACGGTGGTGTACTCATCCCCGCATGAGCGCTTCGCCACCTCGAGGGCGGAGCGGATGGCCGGCGAAAGCCGGCTGTGCTGGCCGGAAGACAAGGGGAGCAACCGGCCCTGGGCTTGGCCTGAAGCACGCGCCATCGCGCCGGAGGTCGTAAGGAAAATCATCAACGCTATGATGAAACGCGACATGAGATCATCCTCCCTGAACCGCTGCCGACCACCCTCAAGATTCTCGATCCAATTTGAACGAGATGCCGATACGTCTTTCCTTGACCCAGACGATCCGGCATTTGTGGCGAACATCGTCGGACGAGATCACCAGCGTGAATTCCTTGGGGACGCCGAGCGGGCTCACGACATCCAGCATGGCGCCTGACTTCGTGAGGTTGCGCACCGTGCAAGACATCTCCGATCCCCCGAACGAGATCATTCCGGCCTTCAAGACACGCGTTCGCCGCAATTTTCGCTTGTCTTCCACCATGGCCTCCCATCGGGACATGCTTAATCGACTTTTTTCTCGGCTGCCTCTGAGAGTTTCACGATGTCGCCCTTCGTGAAGAGGATGCCCTTGAGCTCGGTGCGCCAATCCGCCTTCTTGCGCAGCAGAAACTCGAGATTCATGCCGAAATGCTTGAACTCCTCCTTCTGCGCGTTAGCCATGATCGCCCTCGCGCTCTTGTCCTTCTCCACCGACATGCGTTGTTCGTACCAACTAATCGCCTCAGCCTCCTCGATCAGCGAAGTGATCATGCGCGCAAAGGTGCGGGTCTCCTGCGAGAGCTCTTCCGGCGGTTCGTGGTATTGGTCGAATCCCATGATTTGGTCCTTCCGTCTCGTCTCAGTTGGTGGATGGCGTTCACGTCGCCGGTGGCTTCAGCAGGCGCAGTGCGTTCAGGGTTACCAGCACGGTGGCACCGGTGTCGGCGAGGATGGCCGGCCACAGACCGGTCAGCCCGATCACGGTGGTGACGAGAAACACCGCCTTCAGTCCAAGCGCGACGGTGATGTTCTGCCGGATGTTGGTCATGGTCCGCTTCGAAAGGTCGACCATTGCGGCGACGTCCGACACGCGCCCGTGCAGCACCGCGGCGTCAGCCGTCTCCAGCGCCACATCGGTTCCGCCGCCCATCGCGATGCCGACGTCTGCCGCAGCGAGCGCCGGGGCATCGTTGATGCCGTCGCCGACCTTGGCGACCACAAGACCTTCCTTCTGGAATTTGCCGACGATCCTCTGCTTGTCCTGAGGGAGCAGTTCTGCTTCGACGTCGATCCCCAGTTGCTGGCCGATTGCATTCGCGGTCCGGCGGTTGTCGCCGGTCAGCATCACCGTCCGGATCCCCGCATCCGCCAGCAGCTTCAGGCCTTTCTTGGCATCCGGACGCGCCTCGTCCCGCATGGCGATGGCGCCGGCAAGCCCGTCGTCCATGACCAGCAGGGCGACTGTCTTGCCCTGATCGTTGAGACGCGAAATGAGGGCCTCCTGGTCGGCAGCGACCGACGTGAACTCTGCGGCTGCCTTTGGCGAGCCGAGGAATATCTTGACGCCCTCCACAGTGGCCTGGACGCCCCTACCGCCGATGGCGGTGGCATTGGACGTCGGCGGCATCCAGATTTGCTGCTCCGCCGCCTTGGCCAGGATCGCGTTCGCGAGCGGATGGTTGGATCCGGTTTCGAGCGCAGCTGCAAAGCGCAGGACGTCTCCCTCGCTCCGGTCGAACCCGATCACGTCCGTCACCTGAGGCTTACCAGCGGTGAGCGTGCCCGTCTTGTCGAAGCAGGCGATGGTGATCTTGCCGATCTGTTCGAGAACGGCGCCCCCCTTCAGCAACAATCCCCGGCGGGCGCCGGCCGAAAGGCTCGCAGCGATTGCCGCAGGCACCGAGATGACCAGGGCGCACGGGCACCCGATCAACAGGATGGCGAGGCCTTTGTAGATCCAACCGCTCCAGGCGCCGCCGAAAAGCAGCGGCGGAACGACGGCCACCAGGCCGGCGACGGCGACCACGCCGGGCGTGTAGTACCGCGAAAAACGGTCGATAAAGCGCTCGGTCGGCGCTTTCGACTCCTGAGCCTCCTCGACGAGCTTCACCACGCGGGCGATCGTGTTGTCCGCCGCAGCGGCCGTCACCCGCACCCTGAGCACGCCGTTTCCGTTGATGGTACCGGCGAACAGGTTCTCGTCTCGGCCCTTCCGGACGGGGGTGCTCTCGCCGGTTACGGGCGCCTCGTCGATCGAACTGTCTCCGGAGACGATGACGCCGTCGGCGGGGATCCGATCGCCGGGACGAACTTGGATCATGGCGCCGACCGTGAGCGTGTCGGCCTCCACCTCGCGGACCTGGCCATCATCGTCCTCGAGCCGGGCGGTCTTTGGCACCAGCTTCGTCAGGTCCTGGATGCTGGCGCGCGCCTTGCTGGCTGCGACACCCTCAAGAAGCTCGCCGATCAGGAAGAGAAAAACGACCGTTGCCGCCTCCTCCGTTGCGCCGATGAAGACCGCACCCACGGCGGCAATCGTCATCAGCATCTCGATCGAGAACGGCGTGCCCGCCATCGCTGCAGAGAACGCGCGCCGGGCGATCGGGACAAGGCCGATGAGCATCGCGAGCAAAAACGCCCACTGCTCGGTGGCCGGAACGGCTTTTCCCACGGCGAACGCGACCGCCAGAGCGGCTCCGGACGCGATGGTCAACCGGCCCTTGCGAGTCTGCCACCAGCTTTGATCGGCGGGCCCGCGATCGTGGATGTGGGAATGGCCAGCGTCTTCTTCGGACGCGGACACTTCATGACTGGCGTGTTTAGCTCCCACTTCTTCAGAGCCGGTGACGGCATATCCCAGACCCGCGATCTGGCCACTCAACGCCTTGGTATCCCCCCGATCGTGACTGACGGTGACCGTGCCGGCGGCGACGGATACGTTCACCTCCGTGACGCCGGGCATCCGCTGCAGCGCGTTCTCGATCTTCGTCGCGCAAGAGGCACAGTCCATTCCCTCGACGCGGAGGCGAACCTTGGCTGATTGAGATGTGCCAGTCATTGATGGCTTTCCATTCTGCGGAGCGGTCCGCGAGCGTTATTTCTTGTATTTTGCCTGGCCGGACTTGCCCTCGGCGGTCTTGATGGTGAGCGTCACCGTCGCCCCGGGCGCAATTGCCGTCTTCGCCTCGCCCTCCAGCGAGTTTTCCCCCGATGCCGCGAGCGAAACCGTTTCCTTCGCGGTCCCGTTCGTGATCAACACCGCCCCTGAATAGCCCTTTGTCGGGACCGGCTTGGTATCCTTGGAATCGAAAACGTTGATCGTGACTTTGTTGCCAGACGTGACGAGCTCCGCGTCGATGCCAGCGACATCCTCCATCAGGCCGCCGTTCGGCCCCTTCTCGCCAGGCCCGTGTGCGAAGGAAGGTGCTGCCCAGATGAGGGAAAGAAGTATGACGGATGCGTACTTCATGTTGTGACTCCATTGGTTGCAGGTTGGGATTCAACCTTCTCGCCGTTTTCGCGCCGGAACAGGACGTACAACGCCGGCAGGACGAGGAGCGTGAGGAGCGTCGACGAGATGATGCCGCCGATAACGACAGTTGCCAGCGGTCTTTGGACTTCGGCGCCGGCGCCGGTCGCTATCGCCATCGGCACGAAACCGAGTGATGCGACGAGCGCCGTCATCAGCACCGGCCTCAGCCTGGTCAGTGCCCCTTCGCGGACGGCGTCGACCAGTGCATGTCCGTCGCTCCGCAGCTTTTCGATGAAGGTGATGATGACGAGACCATTTAGCACGGCCACGCCGGACAGTGCGATAAACCCGATGCCGGCACTGATGGAGAGCGGGATGTCCCGAATCAGAAGCGCAAGAATCCCTCCCGTAAGTGCAAGCGGAACGCCGCTAAACACCAGGAGAGCGTCCGCCGCCGAACCCAAGCTGATGAACAAGAGGATGAAGATCAGTAGCAGTGCGATCGGCACAACGATGGTCAGGCGCTTCGTTGCAGACACCAATTGCTCGAATTGGCCGCCCCATCCGATCCAGTACCCCGCCGGCAGTTTCACCTTTTGCGCGATTTGGGCTTGGGCGTCGCCAACGAACGATCCGAGATCCCGCCCCCGTACGTTAGCGCTGACGACGATCCGCCGTTTGCCCTCTTCACGGCTGATCTGGTTTGGGCCCGGTGCAATATCGATCAGCGCCAATTCCGACAGCGGGGCGTAGCGAATTTGAGCGAGGGGAGAATTACCCCAAATCGCAGGCGCTGCCTTGGCCTGGTTCTCGATCGGCGGCAGCGGGATGGGCAACGATCTGATCGCCTCGACGTTCGATCGGAGATGTTCGGGAAGCCGGACCACCAGTTCAAAACGCCGGTCGCCCTCGAATACCAGCCCCGCACTCTTTCCGCCGACCGCGATCTCGACCAGGTTCTGAACATCGCCGACGCTGATCCCGTAACGGGATAGGGCCTGGCGGTTGAGCTTCACCGTCAGTACCGGTAGCCCGGATACCTGCTCGGTCTTGACGTCTGCGGCTCCCTCGATCGTCTGCAGGACCGTTTGCACCTGGCCGGCCACTTGCGCGAGAACTTCGAGATCGTCGCCAAAGATCTTAACGCCGACGTCGCTCCGTACCCCCGAGATCAGTTCGTTAAACCGCAACTGTATCGGCTGGGACAGTTCATAGCTGCTGCCTGCGATCTCCTCCGCGGCTTCCTCAATATCCTTGACCACGGCCGACTTGGGCTTCTTCGGGTCGGGCCATTGAACGCGGGGCTTAAGCATCACGTAGCCGTCCGAGATCGACGGAGGCATCGGGTCCGTCGCCACCTCGGCCGTGCCGGTGCGAGCGAATGCTTCCTTAACCTCGGGTATCTTGAGAAGACGCTTTTCCAGCATCTGCTGCATCGCAAGGGACTGCGTGAGGCTCGTCCCGGGGATCCGCAGTGCCTGTATGGCAACGTCTCCCTCGTCCAGGCTCGGGATGAACTCGCCACCCATCCGCGAGGCCGCGAAGCCACTGACAACGACAAGTATTGCAGCAACAAACGCAATCATGCCCCTGTTCTGAATTGATCTGGCGAGCAGCGGAACATAGACGTAGCGTGCACCGCGCATAAACCAGTTCTCATGTTCGGATACGCGCCCCGTCACGAGCATGGCTACGGCCGCTGGAACAAACGTCATCGAAAGAATACTTGCGCCCAACAGCGCCATCAGCACCGTCAGCGCCATCGGCGTGAACATCTTTCCTTCAACACCCGTCAGCGTCAGGATCGGCAGGTAGACGACGGCGATGATCAAGGTACCGAACAGGCTTGGACCGATGACCTCCTTTGATCCCGCCAGGATAGTCTCGAACCGTTCCTCGCGGCTCAAGATTCTGCCCAGGCGTTGCTGCTCCGTAGCAAGCAGACGCAGGCAATTTTCGACGATAATGACCGCCCCGTCGATAATGATGCCGAAATCGATAGCGCCAAGACTCATCAGATTGGCGCTGACCTTGTTTTCGAACATCCCTGTGATGGTGAAGACCATCGACAAGGGAATGACGAAGGCCGTTGCGATGGCAGCCTTGAAGTTCCCCAAGATCAGGAACAGGATGATGATGACCAGCAGCGCGCCTTCGACCAAATTCTTTTCGACGGTCGCAATCGTTGCTTCGACCAAATGGGTACGGTCGTAGATTGCCCGCGCGATCACGCCTTCCGGCAGAGAACGCCCAATCTCGCCGATCTTCGCTGCAACCCGCTGAGCAACTGTGCGACTGTTCTCGCCGATCAACAGCATGGCGGTTCCGAGCACTATCTCCTCACCGTTCAGCGTTGCGGCGCCGGTTCGTAGATCCTGTCCTTCACGGACATCCGCCACGTCCGAAATGCGAATGGGAACGCCGTTCCGCGATCCGATGACGATCTCCTTGATCTCGTCGGTATTGGCGACCTGCCCGGGGGTGCGAACAAGATATTGCTCGCCGTTCCGTTCGATATAGCCTGCGCCGACATTGGCATTGTTGGCCGCCAGCGCTGTCATCACCTCGCGAAAGCTCAATTTGTAAGCCATCAATTGGGCAGGATCCGGCAGGACGTGGAACTGCTTCTCGAACCCCCCGATCGTATTGACCTCGATGACGCCGGATACGTTTCTCAACTGCGGCTTGATGATCCAGTCCTGGATCGTGCGCAAGTCGGTTGGGCTGTATGGCTTGCCATCGGCCTTCAGCGCTTTGGGCTTTGCTTCCACCGTGTAGAGATAGATCTCGCCAAGCCCGGTGGAGACCGGTCCCATCGCAGTTTCGATGCCGGCCGGAAGACGGTCCTTGACCTGCTGCACCCGTTCGTTGACCAACTGGCGCGCGAAGTAAATATCGGTGCCGTCCTTGAAGACGACCGTCACCTGGCTCAATCCGTAACGCGACAGCGAGCGGGTGTTCTGGAGGTTCGGCAGCCCGCCCATACTGGTTTCGATCGGAAACGTAATTCGTTGCTCGACCTCGAGCGGCGAATAGCCCGGAGCGCGCGTATTGATCTGGACCTGCACGTTGGTGATGTCAGGCACGGCATCGATCGGCAGGCGAGTAAAATTCCACGCGCCGATGGCTGCCATGACTAGCACGCCGATCATGACCAGCCAGCGCTGGCGGATGGAAAACGAGAGGATCCCGTCAATCATCACGCTTCTCCGGGCGTCGGCCTATTTCCCTAATGCGCGCGAACGTGAGAACCGGCGTCGTGAGCACGGCATCGTCGCCGTTCCTGCCCGTTCGGGCGGTCGGTACAATGCGATCACGAATGGAATCCGCAAATTCCGCCTTGAGGATCATGTCGCCATCAATGCTCATGCTCGGCCGTCCCTTTCGCCATTTCAGCCTTGACGATAAAGCTGTTTTTCGCGGCGTACATTTCGTCCTCGATCACTCCGAACGTGATCTCGACAAGCTCCTGGTCGCGATCTCCGATTTCTACGTCCCGCGGCTCAAACTTTTCCCCGTCGCGTACGAACACCACGGTTCGATTTTCAACCGTCTGGAGGGCCGATGACTTGACCGCCACGTTTACCTTCTTGGCGGACAGAGTGAGGCGACCGGTGATGAACAGGCCGGGACGCAGACGCAGCCCGGAATTCGGAACAATCGCTCTGGCGAGCGCGCTTTGGGTTTCGCTACTACCGACAGGCGACAGATATGAGATCTTTGACTCGATCGGCTGGCCGCCATCCGCAGGATCGATCAGCACCTGGTCGCCGATGTTCACCCGCTTGAGATCGCGCCGGTAGACGGAGAAGTCCACCCACACCGTCGAAAGGTCGGCGATGACGAAAGCCGGCTTTTGCTCGGATACGAATTCGCCCAACGTGGTTTGACGATCAATGACTGTACCGGCCAGCGACGCCTTCAATTCGTAGGGCGTCAAACTCTGGTTGCTTTCGACGATTGCGAGAACATCTCCCTTTTCGACACGATCGCCGATCCGTTTTCGCACGTCGCGCACGATTCCCGGAAATCGAGGCGTAACCTGGAGAAGCGATTCCTGATTGGGTTGCACGATTCCGTTCAACAGCAGGCTGTCGCGCAAGACTCCGGGACCGGCCTTGGCGAGTTCGATTCCGGCTGCTGCGATCTTGGCGTCGGTTAACTTGACGCCATCGGCGTGCTCCTCCTTCTCGGCTTTTTCGGTCGGCGCCGTCTTCGATGTCGCCGGCAACAAATACCTATGGCCGCCGTAGGCGAGCCCGGCTGCGACCAGCATAAATACCGAATAGCGGAAAATTGCCTTGATCATCTTCTGCTCTCGCGAATGAGCGTAAACGGGTTGCCAACCAGACCTTCGATGGTCGCGATGGCGATATGAAAGTTCTGCAAGGCTTCCTGTTCGCGCAGCAGCGCCTGTAACAGCGATCCGCGGACGTCGAGCAGTTCGAGCAGCGTAAAGCGCCCTTGCGAATAGCCGCTGAACATTGTCTCGGACGCGCTGCGGGCGTTCGGAATGACCGAGGATCGCAGCAGCCTGATTTCGGCGAGCGCGCCGGTCAGGCTGTCGTAAGCCCGACCCACGATGCTGATCAGGACCAGCTTGTTGATTGCCCGCTCGGCTTCGGTCTTCGCGAGCGTCTCTTGTGCGGCGATGATATTGCCGGTGTTTTGATCGAACACCGGGATGGGAATCGAAACACCGAGCCGGACAGCGTTGTCGTTGGTATCTTGAAAGTGACGCCAGCCGGCGGAGATGCGCGGGTCGGGGATGGCCTTCAGACGCGCTATGAGAAGTTCGGCATTGCGCTGTGCGGCGACAGCCGTCCAGCGCAACAACTGCGGATTGGCCTCAATGGCCTGCAAAATGGATTGGAATGATGGCGGCCGCCCGATGTTAGTGAGCCGCCCGACGGCGTTGCCGAATCGGGGGGTGCTATCTCCCATGAGAATTGCAAGATCCCGGCGCGCAAGAGCCAATTGGGTTTTGGCGCGTTCGCGCTCGACGCGGAAAAGGTCGGCCGCAACTTGCGCCCTCAGCGTCTCAGCCGGCGAGGACGCTCCTTCCTGAACGCGCCGTTGCAGCAATGGAATGAGTTGGTCGAAGCTTGCGATCTGCTCGTCGAAGATTTCAATGCGCCGCTGCAGGCTGATGATAGTGATGAACGCGATCGCGGTCTCGGACAGTACTTCCAGGCGCGCCGCCCGCCGTTGCCAGACGGCTGCGCTGATACCAGCCTCGCCCGCCGCGATGCGCGCCTCGCGCTTGCCGCCAAGCTCGACGAGCTGGCTAAGCTGAAGATTGGTCTCGGCCGATTTCAGGCCCTTGTAAGCCCCGGACCCCAGTGCGTTGTCGAGTTCGAACGACAGCTCCGGATTCGGCAATACGCCGGCTTGAATGCGAAGCCCGCCCGCGATGCCGATGTCGCGCTCAGCCGCTGTCAGACGCGGATTCGCTGCCAACGAACGTTGAAGCGCTTCCGGCAACGATATGGCGCGCGAGGAACGTTCGGCAGCTTTGACTGGAATTGTGAGAGCGAGCAGTGCGCATGTCAGGCGCAGAGCCGTTTTAAGAGAATGCATAGCACCAACCCGAAACGCGAACGACGACGCGCGGCAGTACCGCGCGCGGCTACGGTCTTCAGGTCAGGTGTTTCGGAGGGGGTGTATCCAGCCATGGGTGGTCCGCCGACAGCGCCAAAGGCGCTGCCTGGACAAGTCGAGCCGCATGCTCGGATGGACCTGCCGCAATGTCCGACGTAGGCGTCACACCAGGAACGCAAGCGTGACAGTGATCACCAAGCGCCGTCGAATGCTTCGTCGGGCCGTCGTCGGACCCCTCCGTGACCGGGCCGACATCCATAGCGACTGTCGCGGCAACCGCCTGCTCGACGCACGAAACGGTATGTGCCAGACCGACGAACAGGTAGACGAAAGCAAGGAACATAAGCACTGCGCGACGAACGCGTGGTGCCTTTCTCGCAAGTCCGGTCCTGCTGGATCGATGTCCCATACGCGGCACTTAGCAAATCCTGAACCCGAACACTATCACAAATTGCCTTCGGACTTCGCCTTTCAACGGACATGCGATTTTTTGTCCAAGTCTGACCCGGAGGCTTCAAAAACTGGTCACCGCGCCGAGCGGTAGTCACCTCACGCCCATTGAAGCCGCTAGGCTCGGGGCTGGGCTAACAGGTGACTAACTTCGGACCACTGATAGCGAACGTTTCCTTATCGGTTTTGGGACCGTCAACCAAGTCCAACGCGGTTTCCAGGTTTCGAATTCGTCGTTCCAAGTCACTCCCGCGTCACCTCTCGCTGGCTAGTCTTTGAAAGACCATAAAGATCGCGTTCGGATCAATGTTCCGGATTCTTCTGATCGGCGAAGTTTCCTTGTCCCACACCGCTCGCGGATCCCGGAGCCCCCCGTTCATATGTTCGGATTGTAACGGAAGTGACGAAGCGGGTAGAATAACGGATGTCGGAAATTCGTCATTCTCACATCTGGCCTGGCGTTCCGATGGCCTTGGCATCGCAGCCTTGTCGGCGCATCCACCTCGCTCGCCAAGAGCCTCTTGGAAGCTGTAACGCCGCAGATGCTCGCTGGCCTCCTCTACCTAGGGGCGGGAATCGGATGGCTGCCGTCCATCTTGGGCGGACCGCTTTTGGCATTTCTGCGGCCGAGGCTTCATTGCGCATAGAGGACCTACCTTGGCTGGCCGCTGTTGTGGTTCTTGGCGGATGCCTCGCTCCGTTGCTGCTCATGTTCGGTCTGCAGCAGACCTCAGCTTCGTCGGGTTCCCTGCTGCTATTAAACATGAACTGAAAGCAACGGCGCTTCATCGCGGTCACCTGCGCCGCAGGATCCCTGCCAACCCGATCACCGTCCCCGCTGCGCCGAGGGCCCGACAACGGTAATCCAGGGATGGTCTGGAAATGCCCGGTGCAGAAGAATACCGGCCACCGTCGCGGCTAAGGCAGTCGTCGCCAGAACCCCAATGACAAAGATGGCTCTTTGTGCCGGGGACATCGGATGACAACCTCACGCTCTGCCGAAACCCAGGAATCGGATGATTGCTGACGATAAAACCGAAGCCCCCGGCAACACCGGTCACGGTGGAACTCGATTGCGGCCCGCGCCGTATTAATCAGCCACGCTTTGTTTCTAAATGATTTTCTCGATTTAGGGCATAGTCTTGATGAGTCCATCCCGAAAAACTAAGCCGGCAGCGCCCAGTCCAGTAGTTGGGGCGAGCAAACCGCGCCTGCTGGATGCTCTCGGACCCGGGCTGATCACGGGCGGCGCCTCGGACGACGATCCTAGTGGAATCGCCACCTACAGCCAGGCCGGCCCAGTTCGGATACACGCTGAGCTGGACGATGTTGTTGACCTATCCGCTTATGGCGGCGGTCCAGATGATCAGCGGACGGATCGGACGGACGACGGGTCGTGGCCTCGCCGGCAACCTGCGCCAACATTACCCTAATTGGCTCCTGCAGGTCTTCGTGGCGCTGCTGGCCGCCGCCAATATCATCAACATCGGCGCCGACCTCGGTGCGATGGCCGACTCCACCAGTTTGGTGCTCGGCGGCTCGAAAACGTTGTATGTAGCCCTATTCGGCGTCGTCTGCATCGGTTTGCAGGTCCTGCTGCAGTACACCCGCTACGTATCTTACTTAAAATGGTTGACGCTCGCGCTGCTCGCCTACGTGGCGACGCTGTTCATGGTGGACGTGCATTGGGGCGAAGCGTTCCGCCAGTTCGTGTTGCCGTCCATCACCTGGAAGACCGAATATATCCAGACGATCGTCGCCGTCTTCGGCACGACAATAAGTTCCTACCTGCTGTTCTGGCAGGCCTCTCAGGAGGCTGAGGATATTCGCGCCGTTCCGGAACGATAGGTCCTGAAACGGGCGCCGGAACAAGGCCCCGATGCCATCAAGCGGATCGAACTCGATACCCTGATCGGCATGGGCGTCTCCAACTTCATTGCACTGGCAATCATCTTGACCACAGCGGCCACGCTCAACGTGTCGGGCGTGACGGACATCGAGACCTCCGCCCAAGCTTCCGAGGCGTTGAGTCCGATCGCAGGCAACTACGCCGCGACGATATTCGCGTTGGGTGTTCTCGGCACGGGACTTCTGGCCATTCCGGTCCTTGCCGGCTCCGCCGCGTACGGAATTGGCGAAGCCCGTAAATGGCCAATTGGCCTTGCTAGTCTAGACAGCCCAAGGAAGCGAAAGCGTTCTACGCGACCATTGTGATGGCCACAGGGGTGGGCATTCTCCTCAATTTTGCACCGGTCAATCCTATCAAGGCGTTGTATTGGTGCGCGGTCATCAACGGTATCGTGGCTGTGTCGGTGATGGCTGATGGCAGCCAATTCGAAGATCATGGGTGAATTCACGATCGGCGGTCGGCTGAGAGGGCTGGGATGGGTAGCGACGACGGTCATGGCGGCTGCGGCAGTCGCCATGGGGGTCACATACCTCTTGTAGCCTTGTCGACGTGACCGACGATCAGACGCGCCCGGCGGACATCGTGACGAGCGCGATCGCCTCGTCCGCGGACGATAGCTACCGGCGCCTGCACAAGTGAGCCCAGCCCGCTGATGCCGGCCAGGTACCGGAAGAAAAGCACGCTCCTTCCTCCTGTGCCGACTGCGAGGGCCGCCGCTAGTGCCACCGGAACGCGGTCTCCCATCCGACTTTGGCCAGCCGCGTTCGAAGGTGCTTTATCTGCACTATCCCTCTGCCAACAAGAAGGTTTGGCATTCAACCGGCGACTTCGTCCAACAGAAGAATCAGCAGAAACCCTACGAAAAATAGACTGGTCACCCACGGCTTCTCTGGAGCCGAATGAGCTTCCACCAGAAGCTCTTCGGTGACGAGGTACAGCAGAGCTATCAGACCGAACGAAAAGAATGCCGCGATCCAGAAATTAGGCAGATGGCTGACAGGGATACCGGCGGCCGCCCCGATCGGCAACAACACCGCGAGGCCAGCGATGATGGCAAGAACTCTACTCGGTTGCCGGATGGTTTCCGACAACTCGCCCGTGAGCGACAGCCCCAAAAAGAGCACTTCGGTCGTGAGCGCTACCGTGAGCAGGAAGCCCTGTTTGGCGCCGGCGGCAAACCCGATGCCGAGGACCAACCCGTCGATGAAGATGTCGACTGCAACCATGACGACCAGGCCGAGGGTGCCTTTGGTCGTCTCGCCGAGCCGCTTTATTCCCAGCATGAGCACGATGCCGACGGCACCACCGAGGATGACGGCCCACGCCGACTGACGGTGTTTGATGTCGGGCAAGAGCTCGCCGGCAGCGGCGGCGAATACTACGCCGGCCGCGAAATGCTGGATCGCTGCAGCGATCGCAGGTGTCGGTTGTCGCCAGAGTGCGACAGCAGCCCCCAATACAACCGCGAGGCTCGGAATCAAAGTGTAGAGCCAGCCGGACATTATTACCCTCGGCCGGCTTGGCGCGGCGGCGCGGATAGACCGGTTAACCGACTAGGCAACCTTATCGACTGTGGCGCGTTTCTGATTTCCAAAGTCAAAGGAGATTACCAATGCCGGACACTTCGCAAATCAAAGAGCACATGGACGTCATTTCAGCCGATAAATGGACTGTCGGCAAGGTCGATCATCTAGAAGGCGGTGACAAGATCAAGCTTACCAAGCAAAGTTCGCCGGATGGGGACCATCATCACTTCATCCCGGTCGCCTGGATCGATCACGTCGACCAGCATGTCCACCTAACGAAATCCGACGCGGATATCACCGCTCATTGGGAGCACGAAAGCCGTAAGTGAATGTGACAAAGTCTGTACCCGGCTGGCGCCCCGCCGGCCGGGTACTCTTCTGAGTCCAACTCCAAACTATCGTTGCCTTCGTCTGCGGCATCGAGCCGCCAAGGCCGACGCGGTGCTAACGATTCTTCATTCCAACCGTGGCCCGCTTTCGGAGCGAGGATATTTCACCAGCGCCACTGCCGCCAAGATCAGAACGACTAGAACCAACGCGCAGACCGCACCAATTCCCCCACGTCATTGCTGGCGTCATAATATGCATCATAATATGCATCATAGAATCATCAAGATATGCATACGGCGCAAGAGCTTTACGAACCCCTGGCCGTTTGAGGTGACTTGGGCGACTGGCTCAACACTCTCTAACGTACCCATCATCGAGACTTGGGACCGCCCTGGTAACGCCAGGCTGATCCGCCGTCGTTCGAGTTTGGCGCTGTCTGCAAGTGTGACGGTGTCCGGTCGTATGCGAAAGCGGCATTCGGATCGCCTTGGCCGGTCCTGGCTTGTACGCTCTGCCTAGCCTCATTCGGCCAATAGCTTTTGTCGGTGATCGTCGATCCGGCATGTGCAGCAGCCGACGCCGCCATCAGCGACAACAAGAAAGAAATCGTGAGAAGTTTTTTCGTCATGGTCCGGCTCCATCATTTTTCCGAAGCACGTCATATGCGCTTCTAATAAGGAGTTCGGCGCAGATTGTCCGCCGGTTACAGGCTCACGCTGACGTGACCGGCAAATACCCATTCACCATCGCAGTAGTCGCGGTCCCATTGCTGCGCCTGCTAAGGTGCAAAGCACAATCGTTCCGCCATACCAGACCGCTACGAAAGGCAGGGAATCGTCCGTGCAATGCAGGGCGTATGCCATCGCGCTCACGCCTCCTGCAACAAGTCCGGCGAAAGCACCAGTGCGAGCAAGGTTGGTCGGCGCCGCCAGTCGAAGGGCCGAGATTGAGACTGCAAAGGGAAGGATTGCGATGACCGGAATGGAAACAAGGCATTCGAGCCATTCGTCTCCGACGATCATCTTGTTCCAGTGCGAGCTTGGCGCCAGCCCGAGGCTGATCACCGCAAGCGCCACGATGATAAGAAACGGCACAGCAATGAGATACAACGGAGGTTTTAGTTCTCCGCCCGGACGCGCCAGCTTTGCAAGATAAACAAGCGCGAGGCTGGAGATCCCGACCGCGAATGAGACCTTTGCGACGACGTAACCCAATGCGCCGGACGTCATCATGTCCGGTCGGACGCCCAACCCGAAGATCGTGATCCCCAGCGCCAGAACTGAACCTGCCCCAAGCGCGATCAGAAGCGCGCGAACGACCAAGCCGCGGTCGACCGGTTCGGGATTGGTACTCAGGAGGGCCACAAGCTCGTCAGTCTTCATGTCCGCGTTTCCCGGGCGATCAGAGTCGCCAGTGCTTTGAGCCCCCGGTGGATGTTCACTTTGACCCCCGGTTCGGAGATGCCGCATCGCACTGCCGCCTGCGCGATGCTCAAGCCGTCCAGTTTCACGGCCTCGATGGAACACCGCATATTTTTCGGTAATCGCTCCATCAACCTCCTAACATCGTAGCTGCTCTCCGCGCCGACATTGTCGTCGTGCGCCATCATCGCATCGGCCTCCTCGATAGGCACGTCGGCCCGCGACGTCCGGGTACGCCGCAGGAAGTCGATCAGCTTATAGCGCGCGATCGCATGGACCCAAGGGGTCAGGGGCTCGGTAGGATCATAGGTGTGCCGCTTGAAGTGGACTGCCAAGACCGCCTCCTGAACGAGATCCTCCGCCTCTGCCGCACCCCTCCCCACCCTGGC
>JAQSDT010000653.1 GCA_029946075.1 bacterium
AGCTGTCTTCGGCGCTGGTCAACCTCGCGATCAATGCCCGCGACGCCATGCCCGGCGGCGGCAGGCTGCTGTTCAGGACCGGCAATCTCGCGTTCCGCCAGGGCGATGCCGATCTCGGCGGGCTCGGCTCGGGCGATTACGTCGTCATCGAGGTGATCGACAGCGGCGCGGGGATTGCAGCCGGGATCCGCGACCGGATTTTCGAGCCGTTCTTTTCGGCCAGTCAATTCGGTACCGGCACCGGGCTCGGGCTCAGCATGGTGTTCGGGTTTGCCAAGCAATCCGGCGGCAGCGTCGTCGTCGACAGCGAGGAAGGGAAGGGCGCGACCTTTCGCATCTTCCTGCCGAAGGCCGATGTCGTACCGGCGGAAGCACATGCCGCGCGCGTTGTGCCGCCGGCCGGCGCCGGCGAATTGCGCGGCGGATCGGAAACCATCCTGTGCGTGGAGGACGACGATGTCGTGCGTGCGCATGTCGTCGGCCGCCTCGAAAGTCTCGGCTACAGGGTGATCCCGGCCTCGCATGCCGCAGAGGCGCTGGAGCTGATCGACCGCGGGACCGCGTTCGACATGCTGTTCACCGATATCGTCATGCCCGGCGTCATGAACGGGCGGCAACTGGCGGAAAAAGTCGCCGAACAGCGCCGGCCGCTGCGCGTCCTCTTCACGTCCGGCAACACTTTCGGCGTCTTCGAGCAGAGCGGCCCTTTTCAGGACAGCCTGCTGCTGCTCACCAAGCCGTACCGCAAGGCCGAACTCGCCCGCATGGTCCGCCACTGCCTCGACCGCGCGATCGACCACATGGGCGACCCGATCCCGACGCCGTATTCGGTGCAGCCGGATCTGGAGCGGTTTCTAAGGGACAATCCACCGCCGAAGCTGAAATGACATACAGAACCGTAGGATGGGTGGAGCGAAGCGATACCCATCAATGCCGGCGCACGTGGTGAGATGATGGGTATCGCTGCGCTCAACCCATCCTACGAAACCGGACGGAGCCGCGGTTCGTAGCCCGCATGAGCAAAGCGGTATGCGGGACCAAACAAAATCCCGGATGTCGCTTCGCTCATTCGGGTTACGGTCGGCGACCAACAGCCCCGCACACCAAAAACAAAAGGCGCCCCTCGCGGAGCGCCTTTCGCATTTCTCAGCCGATGATGCCGGCGGCGCGAACGCCGCCAATCATCACAGCGAATAGTACATGTCGAACTCGACCGGGTGCGGGGTCATCTCGAAGCGCTCGACTTCGGTCATCTTCAGCTCGATGTAGGCGTCGATGAAATCGTCGTCGAACACGCCGCCGTTCTTGAGGAACGCGCGGTCCTTGTCGAGGTTTTCCAGCGCCTCGCGCAAGCTGCCGCACACCGTCGGGATCTGCTTCAGCTCTTCCTTCGGCAGATCGTACAAGTCCTTGTCCATCGCCGGACCCGGATCGATCTTGTTCTTGATGCCGTCGAGGCCGGCCATCAGCATCGCGGCGAAGCCGAGATAGGGATTGGCCATCGGATCCGGGAAGCGCACTTCTACGCGCTTCGCCTTCGGGTTCGCCGTGTAGGGAATGCGGCAGGAGGCCGAGCGGTTGCGCGCGGAGTAGGCGAGCAGCACAGGGGCTTCATAGCCCGGGACCAGGCGCTTGTAGGAGTTGGTCGACGGGTTGGTGAAGGCGTTGATCGCCTTGGCGTGCTTGATGATGCCGCCGATGTAGTGGAGGCAGGTTTCCGACAGGTCGGCATACTTGTTGCCGGCGAATACCGGCTTGCCGCCCTTCCAGATCGACTGATGGACGTGCATGCCCGAGCCGTTGTCGCCGTAGATCGGCTTCGGCATGAAGGTGGCGGTCTTGCCGTAGATATGCGCGACCTGATGGATGCAGTATTTGTAGATCTGCATATGGTCGGCCATCAGCGTCAGCGTGTCGAACTTCATGCCGAGCTCGTGCTGGGCGGAAGCGACTTCATGGTGATGCTTCTCGACCTTGACGCCCATCTTGGCCATCGCGCCGAGCATTTCCGAGCGCATGTCCTGCACCGAGTCCTGCGGCGGGACCGGGAAGTAGCCCCCCTTGGTGCGGATGCGGTGACCGAGGTTGCCGCCTTCATATTCGGTGTCGGAATTGGTCGGCAGTTCCGAGGAGTCGAGCTTGAAACCGGTGTTGTAGGGCGAGGTGGCGAAGCGCACGTCGTCGAATACGAAGAATTCGGCTTCCGGTCCGACGAACACGGTGTCGCCGATGCCCATCGACTTGACCATCGCTTCGGCCTTCTTGGCCATGCCGCGCGGGTCGCGGTTGTAGGGCTCGCCGGTGGTTGGTTCCAGAACGTCGCAGGTGATGACCATGGTGGTTTCGGCGAAGAACGGATCGATCGTCGCGGTGACCGGGTCCGGCATCAGGCACATGTCGGATTCGTTGATCGCCTTCCAGCCGGCGATCGAGGAGCCATCGAACATCGTGCCTTCGGCAAAGATTTCCTCGTCGATCATGCCGATGTCGAAAGTCACGTGCTGCCACTTGCCGCGCGGATCGGTGAAGCGCAGGTCGACGTATTTTACGTCGTTGTCCTTGATCGATTTGAGGACGTCTTTGGCGGTCTTCATGAATACCCCTT
>JAQSDT010000654.1 GCA_029946075.1 bacterium
CCGAGCAGATCGTGCTGAATGACGGCACGGAAGCGGCGATGTGGATGACGATGTCGAACAAGAGCTACGACTTCGCCTACACCCGCGACCATTACGGCAAGTCGGGCCGCTTCCACCACGTCACCTACGCGCTCGACAGCCGTGAGGAAATCCTGCGTGCCGCCGACATCTTCTTGGAGAACGGCGTTCACATCGAAACCGGGCCACACAAGCACGCCATCCAGCAGACCTTCTTCCTCTATGTCTATGAACCCGGTGGAAACCGTGTCGAAGTCGCCAACGCCGGCGCGCGCCTCATCCTGGCGCCGGACTGGAAGCCTATCGTCTGGACCGAGGAAGAACGCAAGAAGGGCCAGGCGTGGGGGTTGAAGACGATCGAGTCGTTTCACACGCACGGGACGCCGCCGGTGGAGTGATGGGCCGAGCCGGGTTCCCCGCTTGCGTTGGTTAACCCGCGTGCACCGCAACAAGGCGCGAGCGACGATCGCGTAAAAACGCGCTGTTATGCGCGGCGACTACAAGTAAGATTGTCTCCCGATGGCATCGCGCGTGGGAGGTAAAATGGTCGATCCGTCCTTGCAGGGAGGTCCTTCCGCCTATCTCGAAAGCCTGATGAAAGCGGGCCAGCAGGCGACCAGGCAGTTCGACGACGCGTTCGCCGCGGCGATCGGCGTGCACGGCGATCCCGCCAAGGGGGGCGCGAAATCGCCATTCGCTCTCGCGATGGGCATGCAGCAGCAATTCTGGTCGCCCGTCATCGATTTCTGGCGCGGCTACTTCAACGACAAATCCGCGCGCGGTGACCGGCGCTTCAAGGACGAATCGTGGAACCATTCGCCGTTCTACGAGCTGCTCAAGCAATCCTATCTGATGAACTCGAAGCAGCTGACCCAGCTTGTCGATGAAGCCCAGGTTGATGACAGGCTGAAGCTGCAGCTCCGGTTCTTCGCACGGCAATACATTGATGCGATGAGCCCGGCGAATTTCCCGGCAACCAACCCGGAAGTCGTTCGTACCGCGATCCAGACGCGGGCCGCGAGTCTGGCGGCGGGAATGCAAAACCTGATGGAGGATATCCAGAAGGGCCGGATTACGCGGGTGGACGAGTCCGCCTTCGAGGTGGGGCGTAATCTCGCGGTTACGCCGGGAGAGGTCGTGTACCAGAACGATCTCATCCAGCTCATTCAGTACACGCCGCAGACGCCGGAGGTCGAGAAGACGCCGCTGCTGCTGGTTCCGCCTTGCATCAACAAATACTATCTGCTCGATCTCGGCGCGGGCAACTCGTTCGTGGAGTATGCCGTTGCCCAGGGCCATCATGTTTTCCTGATCTCGTGGCGCAGCGCCGTCACCGAGACGCAGCATCTGACCTGGGACGATTACCTGACGCTGGGGCCGCTAAAGGCGATCGACGTCGTGCGCGATATTGCCGGTGTCGACAAGGTCCACGCGCTGGGCTTCTGCGTCGGCGGCACCATCATGAGCTGCGCCGCCGGCGTGCTGGCGGCGCGCGGCGAGGACAAGCTCACCTCGTTGACGCTGCTGACCACGATGATCGACTTTTCCGATACCGGCGAGATCGGCCTCCTGATGGACCGGACGACGGCGACGCTGCGCGAGGCCACGATCGGAAACGGCGGTATCCTGCCCGGCAAGGAACTGGCATTCACTTTCGGCACCCTGCGGGCCAACGACCTGATCTGGCGTTACGTCGTCGACAGCTACATGAAGGGTGCGCCGCCCGATAGCTTCGACCTGCTGTACTGGGATTCCGACAGCGTCAGCCTGCCGGGTCCGATGTATTGCTGGTACACACGCAATACCTACCTCGAGAACAGGATCAAGGACCCGGGCGCCACCATGCAATGCGGCGTCGCGGTCGACCTTTCGCAGGCGAAGGTACCGCTTTATGTTCTGGCCTCGCGCGAGGACCATATCGTCCCGTGGCAGAGCGCGTTTCGCTCCAAGGGCTTGATCGGAAAGGACCCGCGCTTTGTGCTGGCCGCGAGCGGTCACGTCGCCGGCGTCATCAATCCGCCCGCGCGCAACAAGCGCAGCTACTGGACCCGTGACGACCTGAATTGCGAAGCGGCCGACTGGCTGGACAAGGCCGAGGAGAAACCGGGAAGCTGGTGGCCCGACTGGGACGCCTGGATGAAACGCCACTCCACTGGGACTGTTCCGGCCCCGACGCGAGCCGGCAATACAAGATATCAGCCGATCGAAAAAGCGCCCGGGCAATATGTGAAGCTGAAGTCGAACTGAGATTCAGGTTCGCCTGATCACTCACCGGCCGCCGAAATTCGGCCGCCGCTTGGCGACGAAGGCGGCGATGCCTTCCTGGGCATCGTCGGTCGTGCTCGCGACCACGATCGAGTTCTTCTCGGCTTCGAGCTGATCGGACAGTCCCGTCTCGAACGACTGGCGCAGCATCCGGCGGACGGCGCCGAAGGCACGTGTCGGACCGGCGGCGAGTTTCGCGGCGAGGGTGGCCGCCTCGCTCTCCACCTGGTTGTCAGGCACGACGCGCGATACCAGGCCGAAGGCGAGGGCTTCCTGTGCCGTGAGACGGCGATTGAGCAGGAACAGTTCCTGCGCGCGCC
>JAQSDT010000655.1 GCA_029946075.1 bacterium
GCAAATTCCTCATCTGGTCTGCACCTTCGGCGCCATCGCGCTGAATTTGTCGGGTGCGATCGGTCCGGGAGGCTTCATCTGCTTCATCAGGTCGTTGTTCCATTCGCCTTCGACCTTGAAGTGGGCGCTGGCGCCGAGCTCAACGGCCTCGATCAGATTGTGATTGACGTAGGCGTAGATGCCGGGCTGCCGGAACGTGTAGAGCGCAGCGCCTGCCGAACCACCGCGGATGAACCAGGTTTCGAGATCCTTCTCCGGCGGATTGATGAACTTGCCCGTCTCCCAGACATGGTCGCCATGGCCGCCGATCAAATGCGGACGCGAGTCACGGTTGGCCTGCGAATGCACGATCAGCACGGTCTCGCCGACCTTGGCCGTCATCGCGTTCTTGCCGGTCAGCGCGCCGACCTTGCCGTTGAACACGACATGGGTCGGAATCAGTTTCCGCATCACCTCGGTGGTGTCGGCGAACGCCTCGCCGGGGGTCTCATAGCGCTTGTATTTTCCGCTGGCGTCCTTCGGCACGTAGAGATCGTTCTCGCCGATATAATAGACCCGGTCATAGCGCAGCGGCTTGCCTTCGCGGCTCTTCAAGCCGTCGCGCGGCAGCACCATCACGGTGCCGTGCATGCCCGACACGACGTGCCAGGGAATCATGCCTTCCGGCGCGCAATGGTAGATGAAGGTGCCGGTGCGCGTCGCCTTCCAGCGCAGCACGACCTGTTCGCCGGGATTGACGTGTGTCAGCGCGCCGCCGCCCAATCCGCCGGTCGCGGAATGGAAGTCGATGTTGTGCGGCATCGTGTTGGTGTCCGGATTGATCAGGGTCACCTCGACATAGTCGCCTTCGTGAACGACCATCATTGGGCCGGGCATCGAGCCGTTGAACGTCATCGCCTGGAATTTGGTGCCGGCCTCGTCGATGATGACTTCCTTCTCGACGATCGGCAGCTTGAACTCGACGATCTTCGGGCCTTCTTTGGTCGCCTGTTCGTGCGCATGCACGAAGGGCGGTGCGACCAGCTCGACCGCCTGGCGCGGCAGCTTGAGATCGTCGGCGGCCAAAGCGGGCGCGCTGGCGAGCAGGGCGGCGACGGCTGCGCCGAGCAGTGCGGTACGGCGGGTAATCATGACACGTTCCTTTTCGGTGCCTGTATGTGAATTCCGTGCCGGCCTTGTGCGCGCATGCCGGCTCTCTATCCTTGTGCCAGCGCAAGCTCACGGGTGATCGCAAAATCGCCGCGCTGTTTGTGTGCGGACAAGGAAACGTGCGTCGCTTCGCTTACACTGGCAGCATGAGAAAATGCGCTCCGACGCTCGACATGACGGTGGGCCAGGTGATGGAGCGCTGGCCGGCATCGATCCGCGTGTTCATGGATTTCAGGATGAGCTGCGTCGGATGCCCGATCGCAAGCTTCCACTCGGTGGAGGAGGCAGGCCGCGAACACGCGGTCGATGTCGTCGCACTGCTGGACGCGCTTCAGCGCGCGGTCGACTGACGGTGCCGGCTACGCTGCGCCGTTACTCCTTGTCGCGGCCTTCGGCGAGGCTGAACAGAAGATGCGGTTCGCACAGTACGATGCGTTGCCGCCCGCCCTCGACCAGACCCTGCTGTTCCCACGCGCTGAGGATGCGGCTGACGGTGTGCAGGGTCGTACCGGTCATCTCGGCGACGTCCTGCCGGCTGATCGGAAAATCGATCTCGACGCCGCGCTCGACCTTGCGGCCGGCCTGCTTTGCCAGACGCAGCAGCGCGTGCGCGACGCGCCGTTCGACCTGTTCGCTGGACATTTCGAGTACGCGGGCCTGGGTGTCCTGCAACCGCCCGCCGACCGTCTGCAGGGCGCCGGTGGCCAGCGCCGGAAACCGGGCGATCAGTTGCGGCCATGCTTTCGACGGCCAGGCCAGCGCAATGCTGTCGACGACGGCGATCGCGGTGGCCGGGTATTCCTTCAGCCCCATTGCCTGGGCGACGCCGAACAGCTCTCCCGCGGAGACGTAGCGGACCACGATCTGCTGACCCTGCGGCGTGGTCTTTTCCACCCGCAGATGGCCGTGCAGCAGGACGAAGAACGAATGTGCCTCGGCGCCCTGATCGAATACGCAGGAATCTTTCGGATAGCGGATCGACCTGGCGTCGCGCAGGACGATGTCGAGGTCGCCGGCGATCAGTCCGGCGAAGATTGGAACATTGGCGACAATGGAACGGTCGAGCGAGGCCATCGGATTCTTCGGTTGTCGCCCGCAGGGGGCAGGGGAACAAGCACGTCCTATAGGCCGGAAATCGGCCGCGGACTTGCGCTAACGCAAACTCTGCCGGGCGCTCCGGGACTAGACACCGCGCATGGGGCCGACTTGTGGCCCGACGGCTCAACGGGAGATCAGGATGCGCAGGTGTTTGGTGGCGGTTGCGGTGGCCGCAGCGATGGCAATCGCCGGCGGTGCGATGGCTGCCGAGGTCGAAGTCAGGATGTTGAACAAGGGCGCCGAGGGGTTGATGGTGTTCGAGCCACCGCTGGTCAAAATCGCACCCGGCGACACCGTCAAGTTCGTCTCGACCGACAAGGGGCACAACGCCGAGACCATCAAGGGCATGTTGCCGG